>CAIMKO010000593.1 GCA_903841915.1 uncultured Chitinophagaceae bacterium
GTTAGATGTTAGATGTTAGATGTTAGATGTTAGATGTTAGATTGCGACAATAAATTTAAACTATATAATGATAAACTATGTAAGGGTTTATTCATTTAACATTTAGCATTTAACATTCAACATCTCTTTGCATTCAACATTAAACTTGGAATACTCCTGTTTTAAAATCATCTATATCAGGATTATGATTGGCGGCATTCAATCCTTCACTGATCACTTGTCTGGTGGCAAATGGATCGATGATATCATCCACCCATAATCTTGCAGCAGCATAATAGGCAGAGGTTTCTATTTCATATTTTGCTTTCAGGTCATCCAGTAATTTCTTTTCTTCTTCGGCACTTACAACTTTTCCTTTTGCTTTCATCGTTGCTACTTGTATCTGCAGCATCGTCTTTGCAGCCTGATCGCCACCCATTACAGCAATTCTTGCAGATGGCCAGGCATAAATGAAACGCGGATCATAAGCTTTGCCGCACATCGCGTAATTGCCTGCTCCGTATGAATTGCCTACGATGATGGTTATTTTAGGTACTACTGAATTGGCAACTGCATTTACAAGTTTAGCACCATCTTTTATAATGCCGCCATGTTCGCTTCTGCTTCCTACCATGAAACCCGTTACATCCTGCAGGAATACTAAAGGAATTTTTTTCTGATTACAATTCATGATAAAGCGGGCTGCTTTATCGGCACTGTCGTTATAAATAACACCACCTAATTGCATTTCGCCTTTCTTGTTTTTGATGATGAGTCGTTGATTGGCAACAATGCCTACTGCCCATCCATCCACTCTTGCATAACCGCAAATGATGGTCTTGCCATAATCTTTTTTAAACTCATCGAATGAATTTGCATCAACTACACATTCGATTAATTCGATCATATCATAAGGCTTTGCATTGCCTGCTGAAATGATCTTATAGATCTCTTCTGCTTTTCTTTTAGGATGTGTGCTAGCGATTCTGTCAAATCCTGCTTTGGGTTTATTACCCAGTTTGCTCATGATCTTTTTGATATGATCGAGACAATCTTTTTCTGTCTTGAATTTATAATCCGCAATACCACTGATCTCTGTATGTGTAACCGCACCACCCAGTGTATCATTATCTATGTCTTCACCAATAGCTGCTTTTACCAAATAGGAGCCTGCTAAAAAAATAGAACCATTTCCTTCCACCATCAAAGTTTCATCGCTCATGATGGGCAGGTATGCACCACCTGCAACACAGGCACCCATCACTGCTGCAATTTGAGTGATGCCCATTGCACTCATTTTAGCATTGTTGCGGAATACCCTTCCGAAATGTTCTTTATCAGGAAAGATCTCATTCTGCATCGGTAAGAAAACACCGGCACTATCTACCAGATAAATGATGGGTAATTTATTTTCCATCGCAATTTCCTGCATGCGCAAATTCTTCTTACCTGTTATCGGAAACCAGGCACCCGCTTTCACTGTCTGATCATTGGCCACAATAACAGCTTGTCTGCCGCTGATATAACCAATGCCGGCAACAGTACCCCCGCATGGACAACCACCTTGTTCTTCATACATGTCAAATCCGGCAAAGCTGCCAATCTCAGTAAATACAGCACCCTTGTCGAGCAGGTATTCAATACGTTCTCTTGCAGTTAATTTATTTTTTTCTCTTTGTTTATCGATCGACTTCTTCCCACCACCTAATTTGATGATCTCAAAATGCTGCTGCATTTGCTGTACGGCAGCTTTCATCCAATCTTCCTGCTTGTTTGTGGTATGATTCATATGCGAACAGTTGTTAGTTAACAAAGATAGGGGGAAGGCTAGAGAATAATGGAATACGAAATGTTGATTGCGTGGTGAAGGATACCCGGCCTCAACCTTCTTCATGTTTCAGCTATACCTGATTGTTCTATGAACTATCATTTTTTAGATTATGATCCTAGAATAAGCCGAGTAACTATTAAGTCGGGTCATACTCGGGATATACTCGGGATATACTCGGGTTATCTCCGAATCAGATAGGGCGTTGGTATAGCCATAACCTAAAGCATCTGTACATTAATGGCACTGAAAAATTGATCATTCACATTGATCCTTACGGAATATCTTTTTTCAAAACAACCATACCTCTGTATTCTTCTTTCATCCATTCAAAGGTTGGCATGGGTAACTGAAAGCTTCCGCATATCTCGAAGCCGATGGTTTTATAAAAAGCGATGGCGGCATTGCTCGAGTCCATAGCTTTTAAGAAAACCAGGTCTTTTTTATGTTGCCTCGCAATATCAAAAACGTAGTTCATCAGTTGTTTGCCCAATCCTTTGCCGGTTACTTCTTTGTAGATATAAATACGTTCCACTTCTAAAGCATTCGACTGTTCAAAGCCCTGCAGCGTTTCATTTATTTTTATTTTCAGATAGCCTAGTGCCTGCTCATTTTTATAGGCAATACAATACATGATATTCTCATCATCCAATTCTTTTCGCATCACATTTTCAGCATAAGCATATTCATTCATATACCAACCGGCACCGCCTTCATTCCAGAGATGCAAGTAATGTTCTTTGTAGATATCTTTTGACAATGCAGACAGTTTGCCTGCATCAGCAGTATTCATTTGCTGAATGATTATTTGTTGATCCATTCAAAATTTTCTGTTTTGGGAAAGAGTTCAAAGCCTTGTCTGAATAGTTCAGGAGGTATTGCTAATTTTCTTTTCTCTGTATCGATCCATGCACCATCAACGGTAATGATGGCGCAGAGTTTATCTTCATTCTTCCATATTTCATGCACCATCGTCCATCTTCTGATATCATTAGTACACTTAGCCATTTTTATATTGATTTCAATGGAATCTTCAAAATGAATTTCTCTTCTGAAAACGGCCTCTTCTCTTAAAAGAATCGGGCCGATATGGTGTTCCATCATTACTGATGCTGAGAGTTGATGTTCAGTTAAAAAGCTCATGCGTACAAAAGCACCCCAGTCGTAATACACACTATGGCGTAAATGAAAATTAGGGTCCAGGTCACTCCATCTTATTTCAACATTCTTTTTGTATTCGGTCATGGTAAAAATTGAGAAAGCAATTTAACTGAAATTATAAAGCAGCTTTCATTTTTCGGGATAGCTTTCTGTTTGACAGGTATACTGATACAAACATTGTAAAATTATATTCTCTATTCACCATTTTTATGAATGATATAAAAAACAAATAAGCTTGCAGCTTTCACTTTTTTTGAGTAAATTCTAACAGTTTTTTCGGGAACGATTGCGTAAAAAAATGCATTGTACAAGCCCTATTCCTAACGAATTACTGTTTAAAATTGTGTTGTGAAATTTAAATAAGATTCTACAAAACGCTTATTGGTTATCACAGATCGTTTAAAAATAGCTGCTATATGAAAAAATTGCTCTCTTCAATTTTACTATTGTTCGTATCTGTGACAATAGTATTTTCTCAAAACAACAAACCGGTAAAAGGAAGGGTGACCGACGAAAGTGGTGCCGGATTGCCTTATGCTTCAGTTACGCTTAGCGCAACTCAAAAAGGAACTCAGACCGACAGTACCGGCCGTTTCACCATTCAGGTGCCTAATGATGGCAAGACCTATAGTTTGGTGATCAGTTATGTTGGTTACACAGCAAAAACAGTAGCTGTAACTGGTGCTGATCTTTCTAGTATTAAACTGACACGTCAGGCTGCTGAAGCGGAAGATGTGGTAGTGATCGGTTATCAAACAGTAAAAAGAAAGAATGTATTGGCATCTGTATCTTCTATCAGTGCAAAAGATCTGAAAGACATACCTGTTAATTCAGCTGCAGAAGCACTTTCCGGAAGATTGGCAGGTGTGCAGGTTACTACTTCAGAAGGTTCTCCTGATGCTGATGTAAAGATCAGAGTAAGAGGTGGCGGATCCATTACACAGGATAACTCACCATTATATATCATTGATGGGGTACAGGTAGAAAATGGATTATCTACTTTATCGCCACAGGATATTCAAAGTATTGACGTATTGAAAGATGCGGCAGCAACAGCCATTTATGGCGCCCGCGGTGCCAATGGTGTGGTGATCATCACCACCAAATCAGGAAAACCCGGAAGACTCGTGGTTACTTATAGCGGATTTTACGGTGTTAAGAATTTAACTAAGGAATTGCCTGTTTTAAGTCCTTACGAAATGGTGATGTTTGAATATGAAAGAACAAGACCCAGTTCAACCGATAGTGCCACTTTTGCAACCCGTTATGGTACTACCTGGGATACTTTAAAGAATTATAAGAATGTGCCGGCAGTTGATTGGCAAAAATTAGTGCTTGGCCAAACCGGTAAAACACAAACACATAGTATCGGATTCAGTGGCGGTAACAATAAAACAACCTTCAATTTTAACTATACCTATAATGATGAGAAAGCGATCGTTCAAAATTCAGCTTTCCAAAGAAATCTGATCTCCTTTAAGTTAGATCATTCCATGACCAATAAATTGAAGATTGGATTCTCTACACGCATAATAGACCAGAATGTATATGGTGCCGGCGTTTCTACTGATAATGGATCTTCTTATAACAGATTGCGTAATTCAGTTAAATACCGACCTTTCTTATCAAACGGCGTTAATTCACCTGATGTGATCGATCCTGCTTTAGTGGATTATGGAATTGGTAACGGATTGAGTTTGGTAAATCCGATCGCTTTGAATAATGCGGAGTATAGAAAAAAAGCTACGACCGGAGCAAACTTTACAGGGTATGCTAATTTTCAGATCAATAAACTTTTCTCATTCAAAACATCCATTGGAATTGATTATAATAATTTGAATGATCGTTCTTTTGAAGATTCCATCACACCATTCTCCGTAGTACAGGGAGCCGCATTGCCTACTGCAGAAGTGGATACTACCACCAGACTTTCTTTCAATAATTCAAACGTGTTTAGTTTTTCTATGCACGGAATTAAGAAGAAACATGATATCGATGTGATCGTGGGTGAAGAGACCTATAAAGTTAATACGGATATTTCTACCAATCAGTATAGGAATTTTCCTAAGTATACAACGCCTGATAAAGCATTCAGTCAGTTAACAAATCTGGGAACTTTCTTTACAGGCTATCCTAAATATGCAAAAACTGAATTTACTTCCCTTTCTTTTTTCAGCAGGGTAAGCTATGCTTTTGAAAACAAGTATTTATTATCATTTAACCTGAGAGCAGATGGCTCTTCAAAATTTGCATCCAATCAACGTTGGGGTTATTTCCCTTCAGCTTCTGCAGCATGGAGAGTTTCCAGAGAGAATTTCATGAAGGATGTAAACTTTATCAATGACCTGAAGTTCAGAGTTGGTTATGGTCAGGTGGGTAATAACAGGATCAATGATTATCTCTACATCAATACATTTAATAACAATGCCTATTATTACGGTATCAATGGCCAACCTGTTTATGGATATACTTCAGCAGGTTTAGTGAACCCTAATCTTCAATGGGAAACAACCATCAGCAGAAATATAGGTGTAGACATCAGCATCTTAAAGAGCAAATTGAACTTATCAGTTGATTATTATAAAAATAGTACTAGTGGTTTGCTGCTGAATACACCGATCGCTTCTACTTATGGTTATGCCAGCCAATTGCAGAATGTAGGTTCTACAGAAAACAAAGGCTGGGAGTTTCAATTGAATGCAGTGTTGATTCAAAAGAAAGCATTCTCCTGGAATGCCAATTTCAATATTTCCTTTAACCAGAATTCTATCACAGCTTTGGCTACCAATCAGAATTCATTCTTAACCGGTGCCGGTTGGGGTGTATCAGGTCAGCCGCTGGATTATATTACCAAGATCGGAGAATCTGTAGGAGCTATGTACGGATTTGTAACAGATGGTTTTTATAAGGTCTCAGATTTTGATTATAACACCACCTCAAAAACATATACTTTAAAAGCAGGTGTTGTTACAGATGCTTCTATCGTAGGAACACCACAACCGGGAACACTTAAATTGAAAGATCTTGGTACTGATGGTGTTGTTGATATAGATCATGACCGTACCATCATTGGTCATGCCACACCAAAATTCCAGGGTGGTTTAAATCAGCAGTTCGTGTACAAAAATTTTGATGCAAGTATCTTTATCAATTTTGTATATGGTAATGATATTTATAATGCTAATAAGATCGAGTTCACTAATGGTTATACCCCCAATTCTAATTTGTTAGGTATCATGCAGAACAGATGGAGAACAGTAGATGCTAACGGAGCTGTTGTTACAGACCCAACAGCATTAACTGCCTTAAATGCCAATGCTCAGATATGGAAGCCTTTAACCAGTGCCGGTGCATTCTACCTGCATTCATGGGCTATTGAAGATGGTTCTTTTTTACGAATCAATAATCTTAGTTTGGGATACACCATTCATTCTAAGAGTCTGCAGAATATTCATATCAGCAGATTAAGAGTGTATACTACTGTAAATAATCTGGCGATCTTTACCAATTATTCAGGATATGATCCTGAAGTGAATGTAAGGGCTTCAAACCCTTTAACTCCGGGGTTGGATTATTCAGCATTTCCAAAGAGCAGAACATTCTTAGTAGGTGTTAATGTATCATTTCAATAGTTAAAAAAATTACTTCGCATATGAAAAAGACATTTTTAAACAGCATAAAAATCAGCATTGTTCTTTTGCTGGTATTGGTTGTAAGTTCATGTAAAAAATATCTGGATGAACAACCTATTACATCCTATGGTACTGATTTTGTTTTCAGCACTATTCCGAATGCATACCAAGCCATTGCGGGTGCATATAGTCAGTTAACCGGTGATCAGGGATATGGTATCCGTATCAGTTTGTATTACACAGTTGATAATGATGAAACGCAGGGGCCCACTGCTGCAAGTGATAATGATAGAAGGGATATAGCCCGTTATCAGGCAACTCCGGGTAATGCACAGTTAAATAGTCCATTCCTTCAATTATTCCGCGGGATAGAATATGCCAATATCTGTATTGCTAATATTCCTAATA
>CAIMKO010000594.1 GCA_903841915.1 uncultured Chitinophagaceae bacterium
GCAGCAACTGCTTAATCAATACCTTTATAACTGATTGTGAAAACAATCAGTTATTTTTTTGCCAAAAAAACTACCCTTTATTTTTTTGAAATTGTAGACATGGAAAAATCATTTCTTTTAATTGTAGCCATTGTCATTGCTACAGTTAGTTATTCTCAAACAGACAGTTTGTTAAATAGTTTGCAGTCAGCAAATTCTTCTCAGCAGGAATTACTTCCCAAAAAAATGTTGTTCACGCAAAGGTGGGCATGGGGTGAGCATGGTTTTTTACGAGGCAGTAAAACCATCACACCTGAACTAAGAATGGATGATATGAAGATCAGAAGAAAGATGCTTATTACACATCAGGTGTTGGGTGTAGCTACTTTAGCCGGTTTTATCGGACAGGCAATTGTAGGGCCGAAATTGTATGATGCACAAAAAACAGATGCAAATTATCATAGCCTAAAACAAACCCATGATCTCTTGACTTTTTCAGTAAATACAACTTATTCCCTAACCGCTTTGATGGCATTATTTGCACCACCGCCAATGGTGAATAGGGACAAAGGACTTTCTGCGATCCGGTTACATAAATGGCTTGCAGTTGTTCACCTGACCGGATTGATAGCAACCAACATATTAGGGGGATTGATGGAAGACGGACAGAATCCCCAGTTAAAACCTTATCATAGGGCTGCTGCGTATACCACATTTGCCTCTTTTGCTGCGGCGATGATCGTTATTAAACTAAAATAAATCAAATGAAACAGTTGTTTTCTTTTATACTATTCTTTGTTCTGAGCATCATCGCTTTTGCAGCAGGTAATTTTGATACTAAGACAGCCAGAGCGGATAAAGCAAAATCTTTTATCAGTTATCATATGGTTCATCCCATGCATAGCTGGGATGGCGTTAATAAAGATTTCGACGGGATCATTCAATACAATGACAAAACAAATCTGATCACTAAAGTAGCTATTGTTGCGAAAGTATCTGCCTTTGACAGTAAGAGTTCTAACAGAGATTCTCACATGATGGAAGTTACAGAAGCGATCAAATATCCAACTGTAAGTTTTGTGAGTTCATCTGTAAAAGATAATGGTAATAGTGTGGAAGTGACTGGGATGATTACATTTCATGGTGTGAGTAAAGAGATAATATTTACTGCAAAAGAAGAATCGTCAGCCAAACAAAAAATCGTTTCCGGAAACTTTGTTTTATTACTGGAAGACTTTAAAATTGAACGGCCCTCGATGATGATGATGAAAACAGAAAACGAAATGAAAATGAGTTTTTCAGCTGAGTTTCCTTTAAACTAACCGATCATTCAAAATCCTTTTCAGCGATCCAAGCTGCTAATTCCTGTTTTAAAGCTTCCCCTATCTTTTTTCTTCCTTCCGGACTTGTCAATAATGCACGACTAACAGCATTATCGCCGATCTCCAATAATACACGATAGGGGGCTGTATTGATATTTTCATCCAGACTGTAGAAGCTTAATTTGTTGCTAGACTTGCAACGATAATCGTTTCTTCCGGTCGTGCTATCTAAAAGAACACCGCGATTCTCAAGATCTGTAGCAGCAGCAATGGCTTTAATAAGACGCGCTGCCAATATCCTGTTTTCAGATTCCTTGCTATCACCATAGTGTATAAATCCCCAAACAGCGTTCCGTTTCGTGCCGCCATTGTTATGGACAGCAATAAAAACCTGAGGGTGTTTTTTATTGGATTCCTGCAATTCATATGCATAGCCTGATATCTTACCGTCAATAATGGCAGAAGTATGTTCAATAGCGGTGTTGCTTCCCATATTATTATGATGCACATTCTCATTGCCGATGCTCCAAACTTTATATTCTTTAAAATGCGGACTCATCTTTATGGCGGCTTCAACAATGGCATTACATGTTTCCGCTTCGCTAAAATCTTTGCCTGTATCGGTTTGATGGGAAGGTTGCCATACTACTTTTATTTTCTTTCTTTTCATTCCATTGTCAGCAATGGATTGAGCAAAAAGAAAAAAAAGACTCAGAAAAATGGGTATTGCTTTCTTCATTTAGGCTTCCTGTAAAAAAGGATATTTATAATCTGTTGGGGGATTAAACGTTTCTTTGATCGTTCTGGCACTTAACCATCTGTATAGATTCAAAATGCTTCCCGCTTTATCGTTGGTTCCGCTGCCTCTGGCACCTCCAAATGGTTGCTGACCTACTACCGCGCCGGTTGGTTTATCATTGATATAAAAATTACCCGCAGCGTTCCGAAGTTTATAAGTTGCCAGATCAACAGCAGCTCTGTCCTGTGCTATTACTGCACCTGTTAATGCGTAAGGAGAGGTTTTGTCGACTAATTCCAATGCTCTTTCAAAACCATTGGCTGGATACACATAAATGGTCAATACCGGCCCGAATATCTCTTCACAAAGCGTTATATAATTTGAGGCTTTTGCTTCAATGATCGTAGGCTGAATAAAATAACCTTCTCTTTTATCACATTTGCCGCCTACTAATATTTCTGCTTTCGGGTCTTTCTTTGCATTATCGATATAGGTTTTGATGCTGTTAAAACTTTTCTCATCGATCACTGCATTCACGAA
>CAIMKO010000595.1 GCA_903841915.1 uncultured Chitinophagaceae bacterium
AATACCATAACGTGCTTTGGTCAAACAGCTTAACGGACCTTTCAATCCGTTAACATTCGGTAAAATATTCTCTTTCGGAACTTTTACATTATCAAAAACCAATTCACCTGTGGCACTGGCACGCAAACTCCATTTGCCATGGGTAGTTGGAGTTGAAAAACCTTCCATGCCCCTTTCTACGATCAATCCCTGTATAACCCCCGCTTCATTCTTTGCCCAAACCACTGCAATATCTGCAAAGGGCGCATTGCTGATCCACATTTTCGCACCGTTTAAAAGAACATGGTCACCTGCATCTTTAATATTCGTCAGCATACTGGATGGGTCACTTCCATAATTGGGTTCCGTTAATCCAAAACATCCCAGCCATTCACCGCTCGCCAACTTAGGTAAGTATTTATTTCTTTGTTCTTCATTACCATAAGCATAGATCGGAAACATTACCAAGCTGCCCTGTACACTTGCTGTTGACCGAACACCACTATCCCCACGTTCCAGTTCCTGCATCATCAACCCATAACTGATATAATCCAATCCACCACCGCCATATTGTTCAGGAACGGTAGGTCCAAAACATCCCAGATCACCAAGCTGTTTCACTATTTGTACCGGGAATTCTGCACGCTGTGCATAATCTTCAATGATGGGCGAAATTTCTTTCTTCACATAATCTCTCACCGCATCACGTACCATCTTATGCTCTTCTGCCAATAAATCATCCAGCAGAAAATAATCGGGAGATTGAAACAGATCTGTTCTGGCAGCCATTTTATTTAGGATTTGATATGTGTGATCGAACCTTATTAACAAGAACAAAATTAGTAGGATGGCTTCATCCCTCATGCATTTGTTGTATTTTTATTTCAGCCACCTAAAAACCAAAACAATTGCAAACTGCCAAACCCGCTTCTTTAACAAAAACGGTTTTAACCAATCTTACATTTTACGTATTGATCGCTATCAGCATTGGTGTATGGCTAGGTTATACTTATCCGGCCACGGCCGTAAAGATGGAGATCGTGGGTAAAACATTTGTCGACATTATTAAACTCTTTATCAATCCCATTATTTTCTTAACCATCGTGCTCGGCATCAGCAGTATTGGTGATCTGAAAAAAGTAGGGAGGATCGGCGTCAAGTCATTGGTTTATTTTGAAGTGGTTACAACCATTGCTTTAGGCATCGGTATCGTGGTTGCATTAGTTGTTCAACCGGGTAAAATTGATAAAACAGGATTAATCATTCAGGATGCATCCAAATTCACCAAACAGGCAGGCACTGCATTTGACTGGCTCAAATTCTTTCAGTCCAATCTTACCTTACAGGTTTTGGTTGCATCAATCATCATCGGCATTTTTTTAAATTATTCGAGACATCGGTTGACTGCCATACATTTTCTCGGAAGAATATCTCATTATGTTTTCACGGGATTAAAATATGTGATGTACCTGGCACCATTGGGAGCTTTTGGTGGCATGGCTTACACCATTGGTAAGTTTGGATTAAAAACATTGATCCCATTGGCCAAATTAATGGGCTGTGTGTATCTCACCATGTTTGTTTTTGTATTCTTTATACTGGGCAGCATTATGCGGTATTATAAAATGAATATCTGGAAATATCTGGTAGAGATAAAAGAAGAATTACTCATCGTTTTAGGAACATCTTCCTCTGAAGCTGCCCTGCCTTCCATCATGCGAAAATTGGAAAAGATGGGTTGTAGTAAATCGGTTGTAGGATTGGTGGTACCAACAGGTTACTCATTTAACCTCGATGGCACTTCTATTTATTTATCCATGTCCGTTATATTTTTAGCCCAGTTATACAATGTTCAATTAAGCACCAGTGAATTATTGATGATATTAT
>CAIMKO010000596.1 GCA_903841915.1 uncultured Chitinophagaceae bacterium
CCTTCATTGTACAATGAACTGAAGGTTTGTGTTCATTTGTACATCGAAAGAAACCCGTTTTCATGACTTTATAAAGCCAAGAATTGCATAAAGTGTAAACCGGTAAATGAAGGATGCCCAATTAACGCTGTAGAATACAAATATTAGTTGCTGCAATGCACTTCTGAATAATAGCTTTTAAAGTTAATTCAAGTTAAATAAATATGAGATTAATGTTTTTAGTTCTGCTCATCAGTATTTTTACTCCAGTTAGTGCTGATATGCTGGCTCCTTCTCATTCATGCTCAAGGCCCTACAAAACCATATAAATTCAATGAGAAATATGAAATTTCAATTACATGGCTTTCGTAATAGATTATTTATTGCTGTTGCAATCTCATTCGGATTATATTTCAGTGTAGGAGTCTTTCAGTGGCGCAGCTATAAAGCCCAATGGAGTCAAGTAGTTCAAGAGCATGAGCAAGTTCTGAGTACAT
The DNA here is from genome assembly GCA_903841915.1 of uncultured Chitinophagaceae bacterium. Taxonomy (GTDB): domain Bacteria; phylum Bacteroidota; class Bacteroidia; order Chitinophagales; family Chitinophagaceae; genus CAIQDX01. The sequence continues at coordinate 477 of CAIMKO010000596.1, forward strand.
TGGATAAATTAGTATTATGTGAACGTATTAGGCAGGGTTTAATACCTAAGTCTGATACTGATTGCAGTCAAATAGTTTTTGCTATCCCAAAGGATGATAATAAGTCTGATTATGATGCTGCTGTTTCTGAGGTTTTAGGGGGCAGCGGGCAGACGTATGAAAATATTATATATGAATATGCTGTTAGAGATATTCAATTGGAAAATGAAAAAAAACAAGATATCGAGGCTCTTCTTAAATCATCGGCTAACTCCCACCTTATTGATTTCGCTCGTTATGAACTAGCTAACATTGAGCGTAAGACGAAATTAGATTACGAGGCTGCTTTTGCTGCAACCAAAAGGCAAGCTAACTTTTCTGACCCTGACACCTTCTCCACTTACGTTTGGGAACACCTCATTAAAAATATTTTAGGCTTCTGGGTTATCTTATCCGCCATTATTTTTTCTATACTTACGCTCGTCAAACAATACATCGAAGAACCTAGCCAAGGCTGGAAAAGATTATCACTTGTTGCTTCTATTCCGATTGCAGCTTCTAGCGCTCTATATTTTTATAATGACGGAATAGAAAATGCAGTAGGAGTTTTCTTCATAGCATTCCCGCTGTCATTATTGGTTTTTCTTAACGGTAAGTTAATTCATAAATGGGTAAAAGAAGGTTTTAACTTCGATAAAGGTAATTCTGATATTTCTGTAATACAGCCCCCTATAAAAACTAAGCAGGCTATCTATGAACAGCCCATGCAAATCAGCAAAACTATACCATCTGTTCAATCTACTGTAATCAAGCCTCCAATTAATCAATGGACGGAAGCATCATTTTGGGTCAGATTGTGGGCAAGAGGAATAGACATTTCCCTAATTATTTTAATAGCTACATTGCTTCCAGAACTATTTCCATCGGGTTCAATATTTTCATCTGAATATACCAACATCTTAATAGGGGTTGCTCTATGGATGATTTTATTGTGCTTTGTCATCATCGGATATGAATATTTATTTCTAAATTGGTTTGGAGCAACTCCAGGAAAAATGATTTTCAATCTTAA
>CAIMKO010000597.1 GCA_903841915.1 uncultured Chitinophagaceae bacterium
CTAAAAATGAAACGAAACATCTGTTTTTTCTCTTTTGTCATCCTTTCTTTCGTATTCAATTTATCTTCTTTCGGACAATATGTTCCATCAATGGATACTATAGAATGTATGCATGTGGTTGGCCTAGCTACGGATAATGGACTTCCTGTAGATGGTGTTACGGTTAAACTATTTAAAGAAAATGAAGAATTAGAATGTGAAGAAGTTTCTTCCGTTCCAAAGCATGATCACCGTTTCTCATTCGACCTGCTAGGGAATTCATATTATACCGTTCAAATTTCAAAGGAAGGTTATGTTTCTCGTACAGTTGGAATTTCAACTGTTGTACCTAAAAACTTTGAAATCAGTGATGATAATCCTAAAACAGTTTTTGAATTTGAAGCAGAGCTATTTAAATTAAAAGCTGGGGCTGATGATTATTATGTTGATTTTCCTATAGCTTTGATTAGTTATAAACCTAATAAAAAGAAATTTGAGAGTGATGAGAAATACACCGTAAGGCTTAAGAAAAATATTGGTGATATTGCTGAACCGCCATCAGTACCGGATTCAAAGTCACCGAAGAAGAAATAAAGTTTCTTTTCTTTTTTAAGCAAGATTTACTATAGCTTACCTTTCAAATATTGCCCTGTATAGGATTCCTTGCAGTTGATTAACTCTTCAGGAATCCCTTCAAATACAACATTTCCACCTTTAGTTCCACCTTCAGGTCCAAGGTCTATAATCCAATCGGCACATTTAATTATTTCCGCATTATGTTCAATCACAATAAGCGAATGCCCCTGTTTTACCAAGGCGTTGAAAGCATACAGTAATTTAGAAATATCATGAAAATGCAGCCCTGTTGTAGGCTCATCAAAAATAAAAAAGGTTGGTGTTACGCTGTTCTGCCCAATACCCAAGAAAGAAGCAAGCTTAATTCTTTGAGCTTCGCCACCACTAAGCGTACTTGACGGTTGCCCCAAGTGAACATATCCTAAGCCAACATCGGATAATGGTTTTAATTTCTGAACTAATTTTTTCTCGGTATTGGTAGGGTGAGCCGGCTGCTCAAAAAAGGCAATGGCATCATCCACGGTCATATTTAAAATATCAGCAATGTTTTTATCCTGATAAGTAATTTCCAGTATATCCTGCTTGAAACGTTTGCCGTTACATGCTTCACATACTAAATGTATATCAGCCATAAACTGCATCTCTATCTGCACTTCACCTTCCCCCTCGCATACTTCGCAACGTCCGCCATCCACATTAAAAGAAAAATGTGAAGGTTTATATCCTCTATTCTTGGCTAATTGCTGATCAGCAAACAGTGTACGAATTTCATCGTATGCTTTCACATACGTTACAGGATTGGAGCGAGTTGATTTTCCAATAGGATTCTGGTCAATCATTTCAACAGCCGAAATACTGTTGTAATCACCTGACAACTTATCAAAACTTCCAGTCTGCTCACCAAAACCTCCGTGTATCTTCTTCAACGCGGGATACAAAACTCTTTTCACTAATGAAGTTTTTCCGCTTCCAGAAACACCTGTAACCACAGTGATTGTATTAAGAGGAAATTTTACATTTATGTTCTTCAGATTATTCTCGCGA
>CAIMKO010000598.1 GCA_903841915.1 uncultured Chitinophagaceae bacterium
ATCGTGCTGATTATGGCAAGCAGATTCTGGAAGATCTGGCTCAAAGACTCTCTGCCGAATTTGGCAAGGGGTTTTCTGTGGTCAACCTAAGGCAAATGAGAGCGTTTTATCTGACTTATTCAATTCAGCAGACGAGTTCTGCTGAATTGCAAAGGCATGAATTCAATCTGTCGTGGTCACATTACATCAGGTTGATGCGCATTGAAAACCCTGAGGAACGACGCTTTTATGAAATTGAATGCGCAGAAAACAATTGGAGCTTGAAAACGCTGCAACGGCAATTTGATAGTGGTTTGTATGAACGGCTTGCTTTGAGCCGCGACAAAGAAGGTATAAGGCAACTCGCAGAAAAAGGACAAATCATTGAAAAACCAGGCGACCTGATCAAGGACCCTTACGTTCTTGAGTTTCTCGATTTGCCTGAACAACATCAATATTCCGAAAATGATCTGGAAACAGCAATAATCAATAAACTGGAGCATTTTTTACTGGAACTGGGCAAAGGATTTGCTTTTGTGGGACGGCAGACGAGGATTACCATCGACGATAAACATTTTAAAGTGGACCTTGTATTCTTCAACCGCCTGCTGAAATGTTTTGTACTGATTGATCTAAAAATTGGGGAACTAACGCATCAGGATATTGGACAAATGCAGATGTATGTAAACTATCACGACCGCTTTGTGCGTCTGCCAGACGAAAACAGAAGTATTGGAATTATACTCTGTAAGGACAAGAATAAAACACTGGTTGAAATAACCCTGCCGGAAAACAATGAACAAATCTTTGCCGGTAAATACCAAACCATTTTACCCGAAAAAGAAACTTTTATTCACCTGCTAAACAGTAAAGAAATATGAAATTAAGCAAAGAAAGGTGGTCAAAAGCGGCAATAGGCGAAGTGACTCTTGAACTAAAGGCGGGATTTTCATCAGGAAAATTTGAATTAGACAGTGGAGAAATTGCGCATCTCCGCCCTATGAATATCACAAATGAATGCCGATTAATTTGGGATAGCGATACAAAGTATATTTCTAAAGAAGTATTTGAGTCAAATGGTTATTTACAACTAAAGGCGGGTGATTTAATTTTTAATAATACAAACAGTACAGAATTAGTTGGGAAATCATGTTACATAGACAAAGTTTACGTGTGTGGATTTTCCAATCACATGACCAGGATAAGAGTCGATCCACAAAAATTGGATAGTTATTTTTTAGCAGTAATATTCTTTCACTATTTTAAAAACAGAACTTTTGAATCGTTTTGCCGGAAATGGATTGGACAATCTGGCATAAATAGAGACATCTTGTCTAATATTGAAATCCCCGTACCGCCGCTTGAAGAACAACAACAAATAGCTGAATTATTTCAAAGTATAGATACATCAATAGATGAGGTTGAAAAACAGGAAAAGAATTTGCAGAAAATGAAAAACAATTTGCTCAAGGACCTATTCAGCCATAGAAAACTATTTAACCATCATCTGGCATATAAAGATTTTGAGACAGTAAGATTTGACAAAGTTGCTTTAAATATTTCAGAACGAGTTGAGCCAAAGAAAAC
>CAIMKO010000599.1 GCA_903841915.1 uncultured Chitinophagaceae bacterium
ACTTCATTGGCTGTTTTACAGGCGCAGCAAAACTTAGCGTACTTAATGCAGCAATATCAAAATACAATTGCTCAATATAAGTACCAAGACAGCTTAAATACTTATTATACAAATGCTCAGAACAGGTATACCGATAGTATAAATAATGCTTATAGTTTTGCTTCTCAGAAATTTTATGATAGTTTGAATAATTCAATTTATGGTGCTTCTTTAAAGAAAAACTACAGTATCCAGGTGATTGATTATGTTACATCTACACCCGTTAGCGGAGCAACTGTAAGCATCCTGCCTTATAACAGTCCTTCTGTTGTTACTGCTACTACCGATGCTAATGGTACAGCGCAGTTTGCCGGATTGATCGTTGATCCCAATGCAAACTTTTATGTCAGTAAAACCAATTATGCAACAACTATCCTAAAGCGCAGCACAATTGATGGTGGTACTGTTCCTAAATTATGGAATAACGGCAATGCACAAAATACAGTTACAGGTGCTGTTACCGCTGATCTTGATTATACCAATGGTGATGCATTGGAAGGTGTTAGCGGACAATTGATTACGTACAGTACATCTATTGCACTAAATCAAACTTCGAATATTGCTCAAACATTCCAATTTGCAACAGTTTCTGATGTAAACGGTAATTACAGTATTAAACTGCCCGATGCAAGTTCATATACTGTAACAATAGCCAATCAAATAAATGCAGTTCAGAAAATGTTTGTGAATTATTATAATGGAGAAAATACCTATAAAGTTTTACCCAGATTGGATTCTGTTCCATCAGTATTGCAGCTAAATGCCGGTTCTTTTACTACACCTCCAACTGTGTATGGTTATTATTTTAGTTTGCCTGCAGATAGTTTATTGGGTAGTAATCTATATTTAGGAGTTAAATCAGGTGGCAATAACCCTAATTTGAACGGATTAAATTTATTCAACAAAGCATCCTCAGGAAATGATTCTATTGGTTTTTATTTATGGAATTCCTATGCTTTTAGTTACCAATTTAATAATAATTTAAACAATGCTTATACATCATCCGATCCGAGTTATTGGTACAGTATCAGACATAATTGGTCACCTTCAATAAATACTAATGATACATTACCAGTAACAATGGTTAATTTATCTCCAATTAATTTCATTACTACAGCACCAAATATTAAAGCCTATCTAATTGGAGGTAAAGTTCAAAGCATTAGTTTAAACCATGATGGTTCTTTCAATACCATCGCAGGATCATCTGGTACTTTTGCACATTCAAACTTATATACAGCTAGTAATAGATTTGCTATACAAAACTTAGCCGGTGTAAGGACACTACCTGTAGGAGCTTCTTATGGTTCAGCAAGCCAAACTGTTTCAACTGTAAAAGGAGGACAAACAACAACAATCAATTATGATTACGGTTTTGTTTATTCAAGAGCAAAAACTGTGAACTAAATTTCTATAGTCGGGTACATTTCTCATGTTTAGGGTTAACAAGAAACCGGGGGCTTGCCTCCGGTTTTGTATTATATAAAAGGAGCTTTCTTATAAATTCTTTGGATTAACGGCCCATTCAAAACCTTCCCCTACTTTTGTTGTTATTACCATGATGCAACAAGTGATCGGGGTTACGGGGCTAACCAAACAATTCAAGAATATTACGGCAGTGGATGACCTTTCATTTTCTGTGCAAGAAGGTGATGTGTACGGCTTTCTGGGGCAGAATGGTGCCGGTAAAAGCACTACGATCAGAATGCTGCTTACTCTGATCTCACCAACAGCAGGCCATATTGAATTATTCGGCATGCCTTTGCATTCACATCGCAAGGAAATACTGCAACAGGTAGGGGCAGTTATAGAAAAGCCGGATGTCTATAAATACTTATCCGCCTACGATAACCTGAAACTCTTTGCCCGATTAAGCGGCGTAAAAGTAACCGAACAAAAATTAATGCAGCAATTGGATATGGTAGGACTGGCTGCACGTGCAAAAGATAAAGTACAAACCTACTCCCAGGGAATGAAACAAAGATTGGGTATTGCTATTGCTTTAGTGCATGATCCTAAATTGATCATTCTTGATGAACCTACGAATGGATTGGACCCACAGGGTATTGCCGATATCAGGAATCTGATCCTTCATCTGAGCAGGGAAATGAAAAAAACGATCGTAGTATCCTCCCATTTATTAACTGAGATCGAACAAGTGGCAACTAAAGTGCTGATCATTGATAAAGGGAAAAAGATCATTGAAGGAGAATCGGCTGAATTGTTTGATCCTGCACAAACCATTGTTGAACTGATAACAGTTGATAATGTCTTCTCATTACAACAACTGAAGCAAAGCAGTTGGCAGCAAAACCTGCAGCCGAAAAGAGAGCATGCATTGTTGCTGAAGTTGGACAGGAAACTGATCCCGCAACTGCATCGGGATCTGGTGAAAATGAATATTGAAGTTTTATCCTTACAACCAAGACATAGTTTAGAAGATTATTTTTTACAAGTAACATCAGGCAATCAACATGTGGACGCTTTTACAAATTGAACTGTATAAAATATTCAGAAGGCCCAGGACCTACATTGCGTTCGTGGCCATCACCGCTTTGATCACAATTGTTCAATTGGGGTTAAAAGTGGATGGTAAAGAATATGCCGCATTTGTAATGGCCGATCTCAGTAATACTTTACAGATCGACGGAAAGATCATCAACGGTTATTTTGTTTGTTATGTATTACTACAATTGTTATTGGTGCATGTTCCTTTGTTGATCGCATTGATCGCAGCCGATATGATCAGCGGAGAAGCCAATATGGGTACCCTGCGTTTATTGCTTACCAAACCTATCAGCCGAACACAGTTCATACTGGCTAAATTCTTTGCGGCCACTATTTATACCATTCTCTTATTAATATGGCTGGCCATTCTTGCCTTGTTTCTAAGCATGTGGATCTTTGGAACGGATGATATGTTCTTATTGAAAAATAATTATGCCGTACAGATAGAGAATGCGGATATCTTCTGGCGTTATGCAGGTGCATTTTGTTTTGCTGCATTGGCCATGACTACCG
>CAIMKO010000600.1 GCA_903841915.1 uncultured Chitinophagaceae bacterium
ATTGATGATCTTTTCCTTTCTTGTCTTTTATAATTTCAATGCTGTACTTGACCTTTGCTCCCTGCCATGCTTCATTGTCTGATCGTATACAAGCTTCATAAATGTGAGTTTGCTCAGGTTGAATGAGTGCTAATTCCTTATCTGTTTTCCCCTGCCAATCAATATCCGTAAGGTTAAATAAGTCTCTCGCTGTCGAATTGGTTGTATTCCACCTGCCTTCCCCGTCTTTCATAAAAACTGCATCCGGCATTGATTCAATCAGTGTTCGCAATTGTTCATTGATCTCAGAAATTCTTCTTTCTTTGATCTTTTGTTCGGTGATGTCAGTAAACACACCAATATATCCTGTTAATTCTCCCCCTGAATCGAAAAGAGGAAATCCGTTCAATAGTACACAAACAGCATGGCCATCTTTATGAATATCCCATTTTTCCAGATTGACGATATCATTTTTATTGATCAAGATATCAGTAACGATCGGCAGGAGTCTTTCTTGTTCATTTTTTTCTATGAAATCAAAAGGTGATCTGTTGATCACTTCATGTGCTGTATAACCGATAATGTTTTCAATTTGATCAGAACAATAAGTATATTTTACTTCGGTATTTACTTCCCAAACACAATCTGCCGAACTTAAAATAATTTTATTCAGGCGATCCTGCGTCATAACCAATTGTGCAATCATATTTTGACGCTCCGTAACATCACGGCCTATTCCAACCAGTCCGATAATTTCATTTTGATCACTTCGCAATGGAACTTTTGAAGTTAATAACCAGTGGCCTTCTTGATGGTTATCTATAAAATAATGTAACTGATTTAAGATTGATCTGCCTTCCTTTAAAACGAGATCATCATCATTTTGAAATTTTGCGGCCTCGCCTTTTGTATAGATTTCAGTATCATTTTTTCCTATCGATTCTATCTCGGAATTGAATCCCATGTATTTTACATCTTGGGGATTGGCGATTATTTTACGGCCTCCAATATCCTTTACATAAACAGAATCCGGAATATTATCAATCACAGTTCGGAATAATAAATGCTCTTTTTGTAAAGCTTCCTCTGTTTTTTTTCTTTCGGTGATATCTCTTAAAGAAGAAACCCTTACAGTTCTGCCTTTATATTGCATCATTTTCCCGCGAAGTATACAAGGAAAAGTTGTTCCGTCTTTTCGTAAAGCAGTTGCTTCATAAGCTTCATCATAGCCCGAGATCATATTGTTCATGACCCTTTCCCTGTCCTCAGGAACGATCCATTCTGTTCCATATTTTCCAATAGCTTCTTCAGTTGTATAGCCAAATACTTTTTCTGCAGTTTTATTTTGTTCGATACAAATACCTTTTTCGGAAAGAAAGATAGATTCAAAAGCTGCATCACTTAATCCTTTGTATTTTTCCCGGCTTTCCTCAAGTTCTTCTTTTGCTTTCTTAAGGGCACTTAAAAATTCGATCTTAGTTTCTGATAATTCATCTTTGATATTTTCTTGTAAGGAAATATCGTTTGTAATGACTGCAACACCGGCAATAGTACCGTCTTCTTCAGTGATCGGATATAATTTCAGATGAAATGAAAACAAACCTCTCTCAGGTATGCTGACTTTAGAAAAACTGGAAATTGATTTATTTGATTCATAAACAGTATCAAGTAAAACATCCCATTGTTTACAGACTTCTTCGGGAAACCCAAGTTCATAATATGTTTTGCCTATTATCTCCGCCTGGTCTAACTGTAATGCCTTACAGAGTGCTTTGTTCACTTTTGTAAAATGCCCTGTTTTATTAAAACAATAAATCAGATCATTAGTTTTATTAATGAGAAAACTGTCTAAGTTGTCATTAAACACATTGCCGGAACCTTTCCCGGGTTTTCCATTATTTTTTTTCATCTGCAATCGTTATACGCTGTGAAGAAACCCGGATGATTTAAAGAGAGAATTTATTGGTCTGAAGATAATCCAATTATTTAGATTTATAAACCAATTACAGCAAAATTCAAATCCGGATACGAAGCTTCGTCAAACAAACATTTCCCGGAACTGATTTAAATAAGATTTTCTAATTCACGCTATCCCGGCAGCTACGATCGCAGCAGGCAAGCATTTCACATCGGGAACATATGTATTAGGCTTTGTACTATCCGTCATAAATACGAGGGCTATAATGATCAACAATAAATTTCCTGCTGTATTCCCTGTTTCCAATAAAAATTCTTTTGCAGCAACAGTCTGCTTATTGTAATCCACCAAAAAGTTATCGATATCGATATTGCAGGTTTTTCGACTATCAGAGACTGGGGCAGATACTGCCAATAATTGTATGTTTACTTGCTGTGTTTTAGCAGGTGCTTTGATCTTCTTTACCGGAACAAATGAAGGAAAGCTGATCTTAACTTTTCCATCTTCCATCAACACAGCTTCCGGCATGATCAAGAGTTGATCTCGCAGATCGGCATCCCTGTTAATATTGTATAAAACAGTATCAGCAACCGACAGATTCCATGCTGCTTGATTGTCATGCTCGGGCAATTCCTTACAGCACCATCCCCTGAAATCATTATACGTATTCAGTTTAAAATGAAAAAGCAAATAAGGCTTTAAGTGATTGATAATAGGCGTTCCTAACGAACTGGCATTGCCAAACCTGACTTGCCGTCGATCTGGTTTTGCATTTCTTTTTTTATTCCGTTTACCCGGTTTTGACTTAGCATAGTTTTTGTTACCCATTACATAAAAAGTGATCTTACCTATGCTGCCTCTGAGATTGCCATTTTCAAACCTTGCCATAGATATTGGATTGATGGTTTCAGGATACATG
>CAIMKO010000601.1 GCA_903841915.1 uncultured Chitinophagaceae bacterium
AAGGAAACGAAAAGGCATATTCGTGAAGATGTTGCAGCAACCATCATCAAACTGGAGCCCGATATTGTGTGTCTGCAGGAGTTTAACAGCGCCAAACATTCCGGTACACAGGCAGATAATATTTCCCTTTTTTCCAAAAACTATCCCTATCATTATTTTTCAAAGGATTATCAACGCAGCAATGGCGCTTATTATTCGGGTTGTATCATTTTTTCGAAGTACCGTTTTATCGATTCCGGAAGGATCAAATATCGCGTTGCTGAAAGTTTGATCTATGCTGATATTGTAAAAGAGACTGATACTTTTCGTATTTACACCACACATCTCCAATCATTCAAATTCAAAAAGGAAGATTATGAGGGTATGGAAAAAATCAAAGAACAGGATGAGGAAGCATTGGCGGCATCAAGGAATATTTTCATTAAAATGAAGCTGGCTTTTAAGCGCAGGGGCATACAGGCAAGAGCCGTTTCTTCTGCCATTAAGAAAAGTCCTTATCCTTCCGTTATTTGCGGCGATTTTAATGATGTACCCAATAGCTATACTTATTTTCATATCAAAGGGGAAAGGCAGGATGCCTTTTTAAAGAAAAGCTTCGGTATTGGCAGAAGTTTCATTGCCATTGCCCCCACTTTAAGGATCGACTATATTTTACCGGATGCAAGTTTTGATATTGCGCAGTTTGATATGGTGGATGAAGGCCTTAGCGATCATATTATGCTGGTATCTGACCTGCGTTTAAAGAAATAATTTATATTCGCCTTGTTATGCAAGCCTTTCATCTATATTCTTGTGGCTTTTGCTGTTGTTAATGCAGCTAACCTCTACTTTTGCCATATATCGGCATCATACAAAGTTATTTTTCATCAACAAGTATCAACATCATGTCGCTTAGAGTACATAATTCATTATCAAGAAAAAAAGAAATATTCAAATCCATAACCGATGGCCATGTAGGAATGTATGTGTGTGGACCAACTGTTAGCGGCGAAAGCCATCTAGGGCATGCAAGACCATTCATTACATTCGATGTGATCTATCGGTATTTATTATCGCTGGGTTATAAGGTACGCTATGTGCGAAATATTACAGATGCAGGGCATTTTGAAGAAGAAGGTCGTGAGGCTGAAGATAAAATAAGTAAGAAAGCGGTGATCGAAAAATTAGAGCCGATGGAGTTGGTACAGAAATACACTAACCTATTTCATTGGGCAATGACTCAATTCAATAATCTACCGCCCAGTATTGAACCCACAGCTACAGGGCATATTGTTGAACAGATCAATATGATCGAAGAGATCCTTAAGGACGGCTATGCTTATGTTGCCAACGGTTCCGTTTATTTTGATGTAGAAAAATACAATACTGATTTTTCAAAGAAGGGACAGCCTTATGGTTTATTGAGCGGAAGAAATATCGAAGAGCAGTTGGATACAACCCGCGACTTAGATAATCAGGAAGAAAAAAGAAATAAAAATGATTTTGCCTTATGGAAGAATGCCCCGCCTGAACATATTATGCGATGGAAAAGTCCGTGGGGAGAAGGTTTCCCGGGATGGCATATTGAATGTTCTGCCATGAGTACCAAATACCTGGGTGATGAATTTGATATTCACGGGGGCGGAATGGATCTGATCTTTCCGCATCATGAATGTGAGATCGCACAAAGTACGGTTTGCAATCATAAAACACCGGCGCGTTATTGGCTGCATAATAATATGATCACCATCAACGGAAAAAAGATGGGTAAAAGTTATGGCAACCAAATTATGTTGAGCGATCTGTTTGCGGGAACACATCCGTTATTAACGCAGGCTTTTCATCCCATGACCATTCGTTTTTTTATTCTTCAAACACATTACCGTTCTACGCTGGATTTTAGCAATGAAGCATTGATAGCGGCTGAAAAAGGATTGAAACGTTTATGGGAAGCTTATGAGAATTTGCAGAAATTACCATCTGCAGAAATAAAAAATGGGCAGCCGGAAACAGAAACAGATACTAAAGTGCTGAAGTTGTTGAGCGAATTTGATGAGTTTATGGATGATGATTTCAATACGGCAAAGGTCTTGGCCAATATGTTTGAGCTGGTGCCGATCATCAACGGCATCAAGAATAAACAATTAGCAGTTGATACATTGAGCGCATCGGTTATACTGGCATTACAGCAAAAATTAAAAGTATACCTCGAAAACATTTTTGGCTTGAAGGGTGATGGCGTTGATAATGAACAGCTAAATGGGGTTTTGCAATTGCTCATCAATATTCGTAAAGAAGCAAAAGCAAAAAAAGATTTTGTTACCAGCGATACCATCAGAAACGAGCTCGTTAAATTAGG
>CAIMKO010000602.1 GCA_903841915.1 uncultured Chitinophagaceae bacterium
GGAGCAATGAATGGATATACGTATCAATGTATTTTAACATCCTGTACTGCTGTGAATTCGGACTTTGCTACTTTAACGGTGAATCCATCACCGGTGTTCACTACGTCGGTAAGTAGCGCCACTATTACTGCTAACCAAGCAGGGGCAAATTATCAATGGGTTAATTGCGGTACTGGAAATTCACTTATTTCGGGAGAAATAAATCAAAGTTATACTGCCCCGGCGGATGGAAATTACGCTGTAATTGTTTCGTTGGGAACCTGTGTTGATACTTCGGCTTGCGTAGCAATTGTAAATTTGGGAATGAATGAATTGGCTAATAACATTTCTGCTGCTGTTTATCCGAATCCGTTTACCAGCCAAACGACAATTTCATTTTCGGAAGAACAAAAGAATACCACAGTAAGTATTACTGATGTAGTTGGCAAATTAATATATACCAGCATGGCGAACGAAACGTGGCAGATAAACTTAACGCTTAATAAAGCACCAGGTATTTATTTTGTTACAATTATTTCGGAAGGGAAAAAACAGGTTCTTAAACTGATTAAAGAATAGGTTAAATAGTATATACCTTTAGGTAGTGATAGCTTTTGTTGAATTAACACTACTATCATAAAACAAAAAACTCTTTACAAAATGTAAAAAGTTTTTTGTTTTAAAAAATTGTCCTTTTGTATTATTCCACTGTGACAGACTTTGCCAAGTTTCTTGGCTGATCAACATTACAACCGCGCATTACAGCAATATGATAGGAAAGTAACTGCAGAGGAACTACCGAAACCAATGGTACCAATATTTCATCCGTTTCCGGAATCTGAATCGTATAATCCGCCATATCTTTCACTTGAGTATCTCCCTCAGTAACAATAGCAATAATTTTTCCTTTACGGGCTTTAACCTCCTGGATGTTACTTACTACTTTTTCGTATGATGCACCATGAGTTGCGATAACAAATACCGGCATTTCCTCATCTATCAAAGCAATTGGGCCGTGTTTCATTTCGGCTGCAGGATATCCTTCAGCATGAATGTAAGATATTTCTTTCAGCTTCAAAGCACCTTCCAAAGCAACAGGGAAAGTGTATCCACGACCAAGATATAAGGCATTGGTTGAATCTTTATAAACTTCGGCTATCTGCTTTATTTTGTTATTCTTCAACAATACCCTCTCTATCTTCTCTGGAATGGCTTCTAGTTCGCTTAATAATTGATGGAAACGCGACGAAGAAATTGTTCCTTTCATAAAAGCAATTCGAAGTGCCATCAATGTAAGAACGGTTACTTGTGCAGTAAATGCTTTAGTTGATGCTACGCCGATTTCTGGACCGGCATGTGTGTAAGAACCTGCATGTGTTGCTCTAGCTATAGATGATCCAACGACATTACATATTCCTATTATTGTAGCTCCTTTCGATTTTGCAAGTTCAATTGCAGCCAATGTATCAGCAATTTCACCAGATTGTGAAATAGCAATAACTACATCGTCCTCATAAACAATCGGATTGCGGTATCGGAATTCAGACGCGTATTCCACCTCAACAGGAATACGTGCAAGATCTTCAAATAAATATTCACCGACCAAACCAGCATGCCAAGAAGTACCGCAAGCAATAAAAATAATACGTTTTGCATGCAAGAATTTTTGCTCGTATTCGGTAATTCCACCAAGGTTTACAATTCCCATTTGCGAACTAATTCGACCACGCATACTGTCCTTGATGGAACGAGGCTGTTCGTATATTTCTTTCAACATAAAGTGGTCGTAACCTCCTTTTTCCAATTCTTCCAAGTGCAATTCCAGCTCTTGAACATAAGGAGTCTTCACCTTATTCTTTATCGTTTTAATCTTTAATTCCTTGCCACGTTCAATAATTGCAATCTCCTCATCCTCCATATATACCACATTTTTGGTATATTCAACAATAGGAGTAGCATCAGATGCAATAAAAAATTCATTTTCGCCCACACCAATTGCTAAAGGACTTCCCAAACGAGCTACAACTATTTCATCTGGTTTTTGCTTGTCAAAAACACAAATGGCATAAGCTCCTACTACTTGATTTAATGCTACTTGTACTGCTTTTCCAAGTTTTAGATTTTCTTTCTTTTTTACATCTTCAATCAAATTTACCAATACTTCCGTATCGGTATCTGAGGTAAAA
>CAIMKO010000603.1 GCA_903841915.1 uncultured Chitinophagaceae bacterium
CAAACAAAAGATGGAAAAATGCCTGTCAGCGTTACTTATTACGGTAATGCAGTAATGGATACCAGGCCAATAGATGCCACTACCTTATTTGTAAACACCAGTGATCGTTTCAGTTTCTTTAATCAGATCATCATCGCCAGAAAGATCTCTGAAAGTTTCTCTGTACAAGTGGCCCCAAGTTTATCACATTTTAATAATCTGGAAGGTTATTTAGATGCCAGTGGAAAAGTGCAACCTAAATGGAATAACAATCATTTCGCTATTGCTTTTTCCGGCAGATACAAAATATCACCAAAAACTGCTATTATCCTGAACTATGATCAGCCGTTAACTGAGCATCCAATGAGTAATCCACATCCGAATATCAGTTTCGGATTGGAATTCAAATCAAGCGGTCACGATTTTGAAGTGTTTGCCAGTAATTATGGATATGTATTGCAGCAGAACAATAATTTGTACAATCAGAATGATTTCACAAAAGGGCAGTTCCTGATCGGTTTTAACATTAGCAGGTTGTGGAACTTTTAAAAAATTGTTTACCTTACAATTGATTCATCAAAAATTATTCAATAAAAATCAGACCTCACAATGAAAAGTAAATTAGTATTAGCAGTATCAATTTTAGCTGTAAGTCTTATGAACGTTGCATTTACGATCGATCAGCAACCTAAGCCATGGAATGCTCCTGATAAGAATGCAAAAACAGTGAACCCCGTAAAATCAAGTGCAGAATCAATTGCTGCAGGAAAAACTTTATGGAGTACCCATTGCGCATCATGTCATGGAAAAACAGGTTTGGGTGATGGAAATAAAGCAGCTCAGTTAAAAACAACACCTCCTGATTTTACAAAAGCAGCTTTTCATGCTCAATCTGATGGATCATTATTCTATAAAGTTGCTGAAGGCAGAGATGATATGCCAAGTTTCAAAAAGAAAATTCCTGAACAGGAAGATATTTGGAATTTAGTAGTGTATATGCGCACATTAAAAAAATAAAACATCGAAATAAAATAAAAAAGGTCTGAATTCATTCAGGCCTTTTTTTATTGCCTTCATTTGAATACAAAATTCAAGTGACTATTAATTATGATTTTACGCAGTTTTTTTTATGATTAATGTCATATTTCACCATCTCTTGTTCCCATACATTTACGCACATCTTAAAGTTTAAACATTTATGAATAGCAATGAAGAAATAACAGAAACAAATACAGCATCCAGAAGGAAACTGATCCGGGGGCTTGGTGTTTTGTCAATGTTTGCAGCTATTGCTGCGGCAGCCCGTCTTCCTTTTATCGGCAAAAAAGAAGTGATCTCCTGTAAGCCCGACAGCAAAAAGACAATGATCAAAATGCTGACACAAGATGGAAGACTGGTAGAGATCGATGCATCATTATTAACTGCCAGCAATAAGAAAATCAGTAATAACGAGCTCCAGAATTGGATCAAAAAATAAATCGAATGAAACAAGAAAATAATTCAAGAAGAGATTTCCTTTTAACCGGCTTGGCGGCAGCAGGACTTGCTGTTGGATGCTCTTCTAAAAAGAATGCTTTTGAAGCAGGTGCAGAAGAAGGCATAAAAGCTTCGGGTAAAAAAGTAAAATTATTATCGGTAGATGGGGAAGTGATCGAAGTAGATGAAGCTTTTCTAAAACCAGTACCTGCATTACCGGCTGTTTCTAACAGCGAAGCCAGACTAGGCATTGGCGGGAAAAAATTTGTAATGGTCATTGACCTCTCAAGATGTAAGAATTTAAGAAAATGTCAGGAATCATGTGATCATATGCATTCATTGAGCCCGGGACAAAACTGGATCAAAGTAGATTCAATGGATGATGCAGAACATACTGCTCCTTATTGGCAACCTACTACCTGTATGCATTGCGATGAACCTCCATGCGTAAAAGTTTGTCCGGTGGATGCCACATTTAAAAGGCAGGACGGCATTGTTTTAATTGATAGCGATCGTTGTATCGGTTGTCGTTTTTGCATGGCTGCTTGTCCTTATTCAACAAGGGTATTCAACTGGGGCGCACCGCAAATTTCTGCTGAATTAGCAGCACAGCCTTATTCTTGTGAAAGCAGTGTTCCGCAAAAGAAAGGAACAGTTGGTAAATGTGATTTCTGCCCTGATATGGCAAGAAAAGGGGAATTACCGCATTGCGTTTCTGCTTGCCCTAATGGCACATTCTTCTTCGGTGATCTGAATGAAGATACAGTAAGCAATGGTGCTGAAACTTTCCGTTTCAGTGAACTTATAAAAGATAAAGCAGGTTACAGACTGATGGAAGACCTGGGTACCAAACCAAGTGTTTATTACCTGCCTCCTGTTAACAGGAACTTCCCTTACGAAACAGGACTTGATAACGATACAAAAGAAAAAAAATAACCCTAAATAACTAAAGGTGGAAAATTCAAATTCAATAGCAAACGAAAAAATAATACAGGATCTGCTTCCGCAAAAATTCGGCAGAAGCGGTAAGATCTGGACAGGCATTCTGGTTGCTTTTTGTTTAGTAGGCCTGTTTGCATACTATCGCCAATTAAGATATGGCTTGATCGTTACTTCCATGAGGGACTATGTTTCATGGGGTATCTATATTTCAAACTTTGTATTCTTTGTAGCGATCAGTTTAGTGGGATCATTGATTACTGCTGTATTCAGATTAGCAGATGTTCACTGGAGTACGCCACTGACAAGGATCGCAGAGATCATTGCCGTTGCGGCCATCATATTTGCATCGCTCATCATCATCGTTGATATGGGTAGTCCTGAACGGTTTTATAATCTGTTCATTCATGGACGTTTGCAATCACCCATCATCTGGGATGTGATCGTCATTACCACTTATTTCTTTATCAGTATTTTATTATTGTATTTTCCTTTATTACCTGATATACAGATCTTGCTTCGCTTCAAAGAAAAAAGCGGAACCAGATTGCATAAATTTTATTCTTTTATCGGTTCTTTTTGGAAAGGAACTCCCGAACAATTTAAACTGAGTGAAAAAGCGATCAATATTCTTTGTATCACCATCATTCCTGTTGCATTCTCCATCCATACTGTTACATCCTGGTTGTTTGCAACAACGTACCGTCCGGGTTGGGACAGTACCAATTTTGGTGCATACTTTATCAGCGGTGCATTTTTAGTGGGTGCAGGTGGTGTGGTTGTTGCGATGTACGTTTTTAAAAAGGCGTATCATCTTGAAAAATATATCACACCCGATCATTTTGAAAAGATGGGCAGGATCGTTGTATTACTTGCATTACTCTATTTATATTTTAATGTGAATGAATACCTGGTTCCTGCATTTAAAATGAAGAAATCAGAAGAAGCACATTTGAACGGTTTATTTACCGGAGAATTTGCGCCATTGTTCTGGTTTGCCATTTCGGTGGGCATGCTGATACCGATCGTTATTTTATTATTTAAGAAAGGAAGAAGACCATTACCCGTGTTTATTGCAGGCATCATGGTAGTAGTGGGTGCATGGTTTAAACGTTACCTGATCGTAACACCAACATTATTGCATCCGTTTCTGCCGATGACCAATGTTCCTGATAACTATCGTCATTATTTCCCAAGCTGGGAAGAATGGGCCATTGCATTAGGATCATTAGCCGGTGCAATGCTGGTAATCACCATTCTTTCCAGAATATTCCCGATCATTCCAATTCAAGAAACTATAACCGAACAACATGAAACTGCTGAATAAAAACATTATCGGATTTTTATCCATCATCCTTCTCTTATCAAGTTATGATGCGCTTTCACAAGACGCACAGAAAGGTGATCTGAGTGTTGGATTGAATTATTTTATTAATAACAATAAGATCCCCTATTTACTGGTAAAAGTGAAAACCAAAGTAGATGGTAAGTTTAAACCTGTAAGTGATATCCCGCTTAATTTATTTTTAGATAAGGATTCTGCAGGAACACTGATCGGAAAAGTTGTTACCAATGAGAAAGGCGAAGCCACTGCCATCATTCCGCCAACATTAAAAAATCAATGGAACAGTTCAATCAAACATAGTTTTCTTGCTTCGTTTGACGGCAATAAAAAATATGAATCAGCAAAAGCTGACCTCACTGTTGGAAAAGCCAAGATCCTGATCGATACAACAAGCGACAGAAAGATCACTGCTACCGTTTTTGAAATGAAAGATACAAGTTGGATACCTGTAAAAGGGGTTGAATTAAAAATTGCGGTGAGACGTTTGGATGCAGACCTTTCTGTTAATGAAACAGCAAGTTTTACAACGGATTCAACCGGACAAGCTTCTGCAGATTTTAAGAGAGACAGTATTCCCGGCGATATAAAAGGAAATATTGTTTTGGTCGCTAAAATAGAAGACAATGATCAGTATGGTAATTTATTAATTGAAAAGACCGTTCCATGGGGATCAAAGTTTGCAGCAGTAAATAATTTTGACAGAAGAACATTATTTGCAACAAGAGACAAAACACCTATCTGGTTGTTATTCATGGCATATTCAATCGTGATAACGGTTTGGGGCATTTTGATCTCATTGGTGATCAGCATTTTCAAGATAAAAAAATTAGGAGAAGCATAAGCTAAAAATATACAGCCCCCCTCTGTGAAAGCTTATCAGTTCATTCTGATAGGCTTTTTACTTGAGGCAGAACGCTGCAATAAAATTATCTCTACATTTGAAGCCTTATGCAATTCAGTTTCTCTTACGAAAAGAAAAAAGTAATTCAGGCATTGCGCTATCATTTTATTTCAAGACGGGAAATAAAAGTGATGATGATCCTGGTGAATGTGTTTGCTATTACTGCAGCCATTTTATTTTACAGCCAAAAGATAAGACCTGAACCATTTTTACTGGGTTCACTCATATGGATCGCCATGATGGGGGGTGTATGGTATATTTTGCCATACAGCATTTATAAAAACGCTTCTACTTTTAAAGAAAACTTCATTATAGCATTCACTGATGAAAATATTCAATTAGATAATGAAAGGGGCTATGTGACCTGGCAATGGGGGCAATTCAGCAGATATTTTGAAAGTCCTTATTTTTTTCATCTCTATTTTGACAACAAGACATTTTTTTTAGTCCCCAAGGAAAATATGGGAGAAGCATTCATGCATGAATTGCGCGCATTACTGCAAAAGAAAATAGGCAACTAAGTTCAGTTGTTGAAAAGTCAGAATAAAGGAATCCTTCTTTACAAGTCTTTCTGCATCACATAATGCGGGATAGTAAGTTCCAGGAACTCGGGGCCTTCAATTGAATAGCCTAATTTTTCATAGAAGCCTACAGCCGATTTTCTGGCATGCATGATCAATTTGGTAAAGCCTTTATCACGGGCTACTGTTTCTGCAAAGATCATCAGCATACGACCGATCCCTGTGCCTTGCGAGCCACTTCGTACTGCCATTTGGCGCAATTTCGCCACACCATTTCCTTTATTGGACAGCATACAGCAACCCTGTAATTCATCATCATCAAAACAGCCTAATAAAATATCATTTTTACCGCGGTCTAATTCTGCGGTAGTAAAATCAAGCCCTAATGGTTTACGCAAAACCTGATAACGCAAATCAAGCATTTGCTGGTATTCTTTTGTGCCATAATCAATCTCTCTCAGGGGCATATATTCTAATTAGTTTGGGAAGACAATATAATGATCATTTCTGCAAAAATGAGCAGTTTTATGTCAATCAACAAAAAATGTTACATAACCGGTGTTTGCACATTGTTTAATGTAAATAATATTAGTTTTCTTATTTACATAACTTTTTAATTCTTCAAAAAAACAATTGTCTGTTCCTATTATAAAACATTGTTCGTTTCGACTCTTTTAGCCGCATTTTGATGATCATAAAATGTATTGAAACGAATTAAGAAAAGTATTAAAAGTGGATCATGACAGTTTTAAGTGACATTCGAAGCTCAATTTTTCATTGGCCTATCAGCTATTCATTTGCCAAATACCAAAACAATGGAGCCTGATTTGGCTATTTTGAGCATTTAAATTTATTATTATCGAGATCCCTGAAAAGATTATACTGTTCGCTTACTTGAAAAAAGGCCTCAAATTTCATCCGCTTCATCATAAAAACAAGCAAATTCAGGTTTCTATAGCAATAAAGCCTTTATCTTCCAAATAAAACTTGTTAAAACAAAATTCAGATAAACCCTTGCAGTTTTAGTAAAAAGTATATTTTTGCGGCTGTAAAACAAAACTTATTACAATGTCAGACATCGCAAACAAAGTGAAGAAAATTATTGTCGACAAATTAGGTGTTGATGAAGCCGAGGTTACAAACGAAGCTTCATTCACTAATGACCTCGGTGCCGATTCTTTGGATACCGTTGAATTAATTATGGAATTCGAAAAAGAATTCAACATTTCTATTCCTGATGAGCAAGCTGAAACCATCACTACTGTAGGTCAGGCTGTAGCTTATTTGGAAGAACATGCCAAATAAGATTCACTTACTCCATTAATGGAATAATTAATCCGCCTTTCTTAGGCTCTGCGCCGCAAGGGAGGCGGATTATCACTTAAACAGGCTTGTACTTATGGAATTAAAAAGAGTAGTTGTTACCGGTATTGGTGCTATCACTCCTTTAGGAAATAATTTGAATGACTATTGGAATGGTTTGATTAACGGCGTTTCTGGTGCCGATATGATTACAAATTTTGATGCCAGCAAGTTTCGTACAAAGTTTGCCTGTGAGGTAAAAGGTTTTGATCCTGTTGCCTTTTTAGACCGTAAAGAAGCCAGAAAGATCGATCGTTTCACGCAGTTTGCATTATTTGCAAGCGATCAGGCAATGAACGATGCTGGTTTGAATAAAGAGAATATCAATCCCGACAGAGTAGGCGTTGTATTTGCCAGCGGTATTGGAGGATTGATCACTTTCCAGCAGGAAGTGATGGAATTTGCCAAAGGTGACGGCACACCCCGTTTTAACCCCTTCTTTATTCCCAAAATGATATTGGATATAGCCGCAGGGCAAATATCTATGCGCCATAATTTACGCGGACCCAATTTCGCTGTTGTAAGCGCCTGTGCGAGCAGTACAAACGCTATTATTGAATCATTTAATTTACTTCGTTTAGGCAAAGCAGACATCCTGGTAACAGGAGGAAGTGAAGCGGTGATCAGTGAAGCAGGTGTTGGTGGCTTTAATGCCATGAAAGCCATGAGCGAACGCAATGATGATCCTAAAACAGCATCACGCCCTTATGATAAGGACCGCGATGGTTTTGTAATGGGTGAAGGTTCCGGAGTGATCATTATGGAAGAATTAGAACATGCCAAAGCCCGTGGAGCAAAAATTTATTGCGAAATAATGGGCGGCGGTGCAACCGCAGATGCACACCATATCACAGCTCCGCATCCTGATGGATTGGGTGCTACCAATGTGATGTTGGCTGCATTGGATGATGCACAAATGAAACCCGAAGAAATCGATTATATCAATACGCATGGTACTTCTACACCAATAGGCGATGGCGCTGAAGTGAAAGCCATTACCAAGGTATTTGGGGAGCATGCCTATAAATTAAATATCAGTGCGACCAAATCCATGACAGGTCATTGTCTGGGTGCAGCAGGTGTTATTGAAACCATTGCCTGTATTCAGGCCGTTGTACATGATATTATACCGCCTACCATCAATCACTTTACGGATGATCCGGAATTGGATCCCAAACTGAATTTTACATTTAATAAAGCACAGAAGCGTACAGTGAATGCAGCATTAAGCAATACCTTTGGTTTTGGCGGACATAATGCCTGTGTGATTGTAAAAAAATTTGTAGCTTAACCTTGTGCAAATACTAAAGAAATTTTTCAAATCTTCTGTTAAAGATCAATTCGAAAAGGAAATAAAAAATGTTCTGGGATTAAAACCCGGCAATATTTTATTGTACCGTACTGCATTAAGTCACCGCAGCATCCGCGAAACCCCTGATGAAAATAACGAGCGACTTGAATACCTCGGAGATGCTGTTTTAAGCGCTATTGTAGCCGACTATCTTTTTAAACGTTATCCTTATAAAGGCGAAGGTTTTCTTACCGAAATGCGCAGCAAAATGGTAAATCGCCAGCAGTTGAATGATATAGCTGTTAAAATGGGATTGAAAAAGATCACGCTCTACAATAAATTCGATGGTTCGTTAAAAAGCAGCCAGATATTCGGTAATACTTTAGAAGCAGTTGTTGGTGCCATTTATCTGGACATTGGTTATGATAAAACCAAACAATGGGTCTTGCATCAAATTGTAATGCCGCATATGTTTGTAGATGACCTGGAATTGGTAGATATCAATCTTAAAAATAAACTCATCGGATGGGCCAGTAAGAATGGGAAGATTTTATCTTTCGATCTTGCAGAAGAAAAAATAGAAAGTGGCCGTCGTGTATTTACGATCAGTGCGGTTTTGGATGGCGAAATATTGGCACAGGGTAAAGCCTTTAATAAAAAAGATGCCAGTCAGATTGCAGCCCAATTGGCTATTGAAAAAATTGGATTATAATGGATGACGATCAGGTAAATTTTCAAATAAAAAAGAAACTGATCTTATTCGGAAGTCTTTTATTGATAGGCATTGCAGCCATTACTTTTTTTAGTCGTTGTTAATTCATTTTATCTCCTGACATAATTCAACCAAAACACCATTGGTTCCTTTCGGATGTAAAAAGCAGACCAATTTATTATCTGCGCCTTGTTTGGGTATTTCATTCAACAAAACAAACCCTTCCTTTTTCATTCGTTGCATTTCTGCTTCAATATCTTCCACATCAAATGCGATATGATGAATACCCTCTCCTTTTCTTTCGATAAATTTTGCGATCACACCATCAGGTTCCAGGCTTTCCAATAATTCTATTTTGGTTTCTCCTTTTTTAAAGAATGCGGTATTCACTTTTTCACCTGCTACTGTTTCATTCTTATAACAAACAGTATTTAACATTTTTTCGAATAGCGGAACTGATACTGTAAAATCCTTGACAGCTATACCGATATGCTCAATTTTTCTCATGATTTTTATTTAATCCTGTCTTACGAAATATGGAATTTCAGCGACAATAGGGTTTCTGCAACAAATTTATAGAACCTATTGCTTTAGTTTTGTGTTGTTAGTAAGAAAATAAATTTAATTTGACTATGTTGAAGCTACCGGTTTATTTAGATAATAATGCAACCACTCCGATGGATCCAAGGGTTCTGGAAACAATGATCCCTTATTTTACCGAACATTTCGGTAATGCAGCCAGCCGTAACCATCCATTTGGCTGGGAAGCGGAAGAAGCTGTTGATTATGCACGTGAACAGGTAGCAAAACTAATTGGCGCCGATCCGAAAGAGATCATATTTACTTCCGGTGCAACTGAAGGCGATAATCTGGGCATTAAAGGCGTGTATGAAATGTATGCTCAAAAGGGCAATCATATCATCACAGCCAATACAGAACATAAAGCTGTTTTAGATACCTGCAAACACATTGAAAAATCTGGTGGGGAAGTAACCTATCTTTCTGTACAGGAAGACGGCCTGATCGATCTGAAAGATCTGGAAGCAGCGATCAAACCAACCACTATTTTAATTGCCATCATGTATGCCAATAATGAAATTGGGGTCGTCCAGCCTGTAAAAGAAATTGCAGCTATTGCAAAAAAGCATGGCGTTTTGTTTTTTACAGATGCAACACAGGCAGTTGGGAAAATCCCGGTTGATGTGATAAAAGATGGCATTGACCTGATGACCTTTACCGGTCATAAAATGTACGGCCCTAAAGGTATCGGTGCATTATATGTTCGCCGTAAAAATCCAAGGGTAAAAGTAACCGCTCAGATGGATGGCGGCGGCCACGAAAGAGGCATGCGCAGCGGTACATTGAATGTTCCGGGTATTGTTGGTTTTGGCAAGGCTTGTGAATTGTGCAGATTGGAAATGGATCAGGACACAGCACGGATCAGTAAATTGCGCGATAAATTAGAAACTGCTTTATTGAAATTGGATGAAGCATATGTGAATGGCAACCGTGAACACCGTTTGCCTCATGTAAGCAATATCTCTTTCAAATATGTGGAAGGCGAAGGCTTATTGATGGGCTTTAATAAGAACATTGCCCTGAGTTCTGGTTCTGCCTGTACTTCTGCATCTTTGGAACCAAGCTATGTGTTGAAGGCACTAGGATTGGGTGATGACCTGGCGCACAGTTCCTTGCGTTTTGGCTTAAGCCGTTTTACAACAGAAGAACAAATTGATTATACGATTGAACAGATCTCTACTACGGTCCTCAAATTGAGAGAGATGAGTCCGTTATGGGAAATGTTCAAAGAAGGCATTGATATGAACAGTATTGAATGGGCACAGCATTAGAAAATGTGCAGATTAGTAAATGTGCAGATTTGCTAATTATTTGGATAGTTTCATCTGCACATTTGCATATTTTCAAATTTTAAATTTAATAACATGGCATATTCAGAAAAAGTGATCGATCATTACAGCAATCCAAAAAACGTTGGAACTTTGGACAAGGCCAGTAAGAATGTGGGTACCGGTTTGGTTGGTGCTCCCGAATGCGGCGATGTAATGCGTTTGCAGATCGAAGTGGATGATGCTACCGGCATCATCAAGGATGCTAAATTCAAAACATTTGGCTGCGGATCTGCCATTGCATCTTCCTCTCTGGCAACAGAATGGTTGAAAGGCAAATCGATCGATGTAGCTGCAACCATTGATAATATGGATATCGTGGAAGAATTGAATCTTCCTCCTGTTAAGATACATTGTTCTGTTTTGGCAGAAGATGCGATCAAAGCAGCGATCAATGATTATCGTAAGAAAAATGGTTTGGAAGAATTAGTATTTGAAGAAAAAGGCGTTCATTAATAATTAGCCAATTTGAAAATTTGAAAATGTGCAAATTAAAACCATTATCAAATGGCCGAATTGACAAATTGTGGAATTATGACAGAAACAGATAATGCGATCTACGTTAGCGATAAGGCTAAAGCGAAGGTGAAACAATTGATGCA
>CAIMKO010000604.1 GCA_903841915.1 uncultured Chitinophagaceae bacterium
CCCCAAGCCTATTATTCGTAAAGAATATATTGAAGAAGCTGCTAAGCTAATTAACGAAGCAAAAAAACCTTTTGTGATATTTGGTCAGGGCATTATACTGGGCAAAGCAGAAAAAGAATTTAAAGCATTCATTGAAAAGGGCGGATTCCCTGCAGCATGGACCGTACTTGGATTGAGTGCTATTCCAACTGATCATCCATTAAATGTTGGGATGTTGGGCATGCACGGAAATTACGGACCCAATGTATTGACCAATGAATGCGATGTATTGATCGCCATCGGTATGCGTTTCGATGATCGTGTTACCGGACGTTTGGATAAATATGCGAAACAAGCTAAAGTGATACATCTCGATATTGATCCTGCAGAGATCGATAAGAATGTAAAATCGACTGTTCCTGTTTGGGGCGATTGTAAAGAGACATTACCCATGCTTACAAAATTGATCGACAAAAAAGAGCATACAGAATGGTTGAATAAATTTCATGAATACAGCAAAAAGGAAATGGAAGTTGTTATTCATGATGAACTGAATCCTAAGACAGAAGTAATGACCATGGGTGAAGTGATCAAAGTGTTGAATGAACTCAGCAATGGTGATGCCATTATTGTTACTGATGTTGGTCAACACCAAATGGTCGCATGCCGTTATGCAAAATTCAATCAGTCAAAAAGCAATATCACTTCCGGCGGATTGGGTACGATGGGTTTTGGTTTACCGGCAGCCATCGGCGCTAAATTAGGTGCACCTGAAAGAACCACTGTTGAAATCGTAGGTGATGGCGGTTTTCAAATGACCATTCAGGAACTGGGAACCATCATGCAATATAAAGTAGATGTCAAGATCATCATTTTGAATAATCAGTTCTTAGGAATGGTTCGTCAATGGCAGCAATTATTCAACGATAAACGCTATTCATTTGTCGATATTCAGAGTCCCGATTTTGTACAGGTTGCAAAAGGTTATGGCATAGCAGGACAAAGTGTAAAAGACAGAAAAGATCTGAGATCTGCCTTGCAGGAAATGCTTGACCACAAAGGCGCATATTTGCTAGAAGTGATGGTGGGTAAAGAAAATAATGTATTCCCGATGGTGCCGCAGGGTTGCAGTGTAAGTGAAATAAGATTACAATAAATCCCTATCACCTAAAGTGGAATAGAGAAGAAATTAAAAAAGTTGAATAAAAAATAAATGTATG
Source organism: uncultured Chitinophagaceae bacterium (assembly GCA_903841915.1). Classification (GTDB taxonomy): domain Bacteria; phylum Bacteroidota; class Bacteroidia; order Chitinophagales; family Chitinophagaceae; genus CAIQDX01. Next base: position 1,200 of record CAIMKO010000604.1, read on the forward strand.
AGTATCGCAAAAGACGTTGCCGATGTTTCCCACACTACAGCAGGTATTGGTGGTAAACTCGATTTTACAATAACAGTTTATACAGAGAATCAGGTTGGTTTATTAAACCGTATTGCCATTATCTTTTCGAGAAGAAAAATAAATATCGAAAGTCTGAATGTTTCTCCTTCGGAAGCAGAAGGCATCCATCGTTTCACGATCGTGATCAGCGAAACAGAAGAAGTGGTAAAAAAGCTTTGTAGGCAAATCGAGAAACAGGTGGAAGTATTAAAAGCTTATCACAATACGAATGATGAGATCATCTGGCAGGAAATGGCTTTATATAAAGTACCTACTGATATCATTGCAGAAAAAGTAAAAGTTGAAAGACTGTTACACCAACATGGCGCAAGGGCTGTGGTGATCAGAAAAGATTATACCATTTTTGAAACCACGGGCCATCGGGAAGAAACAGAAGGCTTGATCAATGCACTGGAACCTTATGGATTGATCGAATTTGTTCGCAGTGCTAGGGTAGCCATCATTAAAGCCAGCAATGGTTTCCATGAAAAGCTGAAAGAATTCGAACAAACAGAACCCAGTGAGGAATTAGTAGAAAATGAATTCTTAGATAAGCAGGATGAAGTTTTTACGATGTAAAGTTTCTGAACAAGGATTTTGGAGGATTAAATGGATTTGAAAATTAAATCCATTTAATCATTTCAATCCTTCCAAATCATTGTTCAGACAAAGGACAAACCGTACAAGAGTGCGATGCAACAAAGCTTAATTAATTTACATAAGTTTAGTACAACAAATATAATTTTTAATCGTCTCCTTATTCCCCTTCAGGGGATAGGGGTAAACAACAAAAAAAATGGCAAATTATTTTAACACGCTTTCATTAAGAGAAAAATTGAATCAGTTAGGAGTATGTGAGTTTATGGACATCAGTCATTTTAACAATGGTGTAGATGCATTGAAAGGAAAAAAAATCGTGATCGTTGGTTGCGGTGCACAGG
>CAIMKO010000605.1 GCA_903841915.1 uncultured Chitinophagaceae bacterium
ATTCAGCCCAATATAAATCCGATGACGAGATTGCCTGAAATGGGCGCTGTTTTCAGTCTGAAAAGCCCACCTCGCCAACCCAAGATTATTGCCCGTTGATCTCTTATAATTACGTTACTTTGACTGCTTCAAATCACAATGAATAATAACAACAATAATAATTTACAATGAAGATCGCATTAATAGGTTATGGCAAAATGGGAAAAGTAATTGAAGAAATTGCTGTTGAAAAGGGTCATGAGATCGTTTTGAAAATTGATATCAATAATGCTGATGAATTTAACCAGGCAAATATATCTAAAGCAGATGTTGCTATTGAATTTACAGGTCCTCATAGCGCATTTGACAATGTGATGAAATGTTTGCAATTCAAAATTCCTGTTGTATGCGGCTCTACCGGATGGCTGGAGAAATGGAATGAGGCAAAAGAAACCTGCGAAAAGAATAACGGAACATTAGTGTATTCCAGTAATTACAGTATTGGAGTGAATTTATTTTTTGAGTTAAATATTTATCTCGCAAAATTGATGAATAAGCATCCGGATTATGATCTTACTCTAAAGGAAATTCATCATACACAAAAAAAGGACGCCCCCAGCGGAACGGCCATAACACTTGCTGAACAGGTATTAGCGCATATCAATACAAAAAAGATCTGGGTCAATCATCCAAGTGATAATAAGGAAGAATTAGAGATCGTTTCCGAAAGGATCGATCCGGTTCCGGGCACGCACAGCATTAAATATCATTCATCCATTGATGATATTGAGATCATTCATACCGCTCATAACCGCAAAGGTTTTGCTGGTGGTGCTGTATTGGCAGCTGAGTTTGCCATTTCCAGAAAAGGGGTATTCTCTATGAAAGAAGTATTGGGACTATAATTTGATAGCCAATCCTCCTTTAAACAGAAGTGCATTCGCGTTTGTACTGGCAGGTGTTTGCCATCCTGTATAAGCAACGCCTAATTCAATTACTCCTAAGAATTTTATTCCAGCTCCTATCTCATATAAAAAATTGTTGGAAGTATTGCTGCTTTTAGAATAGCTCTGAATGGCGTAGCCAACATCCCCATTAATAAATAATCCAAGTAATAGATATTGTCTTATCCCTGCTTTAATAGGTGTAACTTTTAGATCACCCAATGCATTGCTTGATACTGCCTGGTATTTCATACTTCCGGTAGAAGCTGTGATCAATGTTTTGCCAAAGCCGAGTCCGGCACCAATTTCGAAACCGGTTCCGTTATTATAATTGCTTTTAAAATCTCCTGTAGGATTAGCGTATGTAAAATTACCGAAAGCCAGGACCTTAGGCAATTTGAACTGAGCACTGCTGCATAAAGAAAAAAACAAAAATGTTACAGCTAACACTAAAAATTTAGGTAATTTAGTCATATATTTTTTTATTGAAGGTAAAGATAAAGATCTTCATCATAAAATTTGCTGTTGAATATTTAACCCATTGCTATGTTATCAAAGAAAACGCAGTATGCTTTTAAAGCATTGATCTATTTGGCCGAAAAAGGGTCAGAAGGACCTGTGCTGATTGCTGAAATTTCAAAGAAGAAAAAGATCCCATTAAAGTTTCTGGAGAATATTTTACTGGAACTGAAGAATGCAGGTATATTAGGAAGTAAGAAAGGCAAAGGTGGCGGCTACTTTTTTGCATTACCGCCCGCTAAGATACAATTGGCAAAAGTGATGCGCTTAATTGAAGGTCCCATTGCTTTGCTGCCCTGTGTAAGTTTGAATTTTTATGAAAAATGCAAAAACTGTGAAGAAAAAAAATGCGGCATCAACAGAGTGATGAAACAGGTAAGAGATGCAACACTCAGCATTTTAGAAAATAAAACAGTGGCTGATATTTCTAATCTCTAAATGCAAATCATTCACCCATATTTACATCCAATGAAAAAAATCCTATATCTCCTTTTTCTGATCCCTTTTTTTGGAAAAGCACAACAGGATACCTCAGTTGCTTTAAAATTAACTGAAACAAAAAAAACGCATTTAAGAGATCGTGCAACAGGAAAGAACATCTTTAAAATAAACCTAAGCTCACTAACATTAAGCAATTATTCTGTTGGCTACGAGAGACAGATCGCAAAAAATGTATCTTTCTCATTGGGCTTTAGATATATGCCAAAAGGTATTATACCCTATTCCAGTAATCTGCAGGATGCAGCCGGCAATAACCCTGATATTAATTTTAATCTTCTGCAAATGGGCAATACTGCAATTACACCCGAATTCAGGTTTTATGCCCATAAAAATATGCGTGGATTTTATATGGCGCCTTATGGCCGATATACAAGTTTTGATGTAACAATTCCTCTGAAATACAGTACCACACAAAACGGCCAAACAATTAAGGAAGATGCACTTTTCAGTGGAACAATCACTTCATATAACGCGGGCTTGATGCTAGGTACACAACATAATTTGGGCAAAAACATCATCATTGATATCTGGATCATCGGTTTCCATGGTGGCAGCAGCAAAGGAGATCTCGTGGCTACATTTTCTCCGGCTTTATCAAATGCTCCGGCACCGCCGGGTTATCAAAATCCTGTACAAAGTTTACAGTCTGCCATTGACGGCATTAAAGCGGATCCATTTACAATAACCGGCAAAGTGGTTCTTGATCCCGGTGGAAAAACAGCCAGTTCTGCTACACTCAACAGTGACGGGCCTTGGTATGGCATCAGAGGATTGGGTATCAATCTTGGGATCAGATTTTAAATGAACCGTCATTTAAGATTCAGCAACATATCTTTTGTCATTGCTTTCAGATCATAATCCTGTTGCCAGCCCCAATCATTTCTTGCAATACTGTCGTCAATACTTTGTGGCCAACTATTGGCAATGTTTTGACGATAATCAGGTTTATAAGAAATGCGGAATTCAGGGATATGCTCTTGAATAGAAGCAGCAATTTCCTTGGGCGAAAAACTCATTCCCGAAATATTGTAGGAAGTATGAATGGATATTTTATCTGCAGGAGCTTCCATGAGTTCAATGGTTGCTTTAATGGCATCGGGCATATACATCATGGGCAGATAGGTGTCTTCTTTTAAAAAGCATTCGTATTTCTTGTTTTCATTTGCTCCATAAAAAATTTCGATCGCATAATCCGTTGTTCCGCCACCTGGTGCTGATTTATAACTGATCAATCCGGGATAACGCAAACTTCTGATATCAACACCCCAACGCTGATGATAATAATTACACCAGAACTCTCCTGCATATTTACTGATACCATACACAGTAATGGGTTCTATAATGGTTTGTTGCGGGCAGTTTATTTTGGGAGATGTTGGACCAAACACGGCAATTGATGAAGGCCAATACACTTTATGCAATTTTTCTTCACGGGCAATATCCAAAACATTCAAAAGTCCCTGCATATTCAGATTCCACGCCAGATTAGGGTTCTTCTCTCCCGTTGCAGAAAGGATCGCAGCCAACAAATAGATCTGTGTAACATTTTGACGGATCACCTGTACATGCAGCATTTCCTTATTCATGACATCCAGGCTAACATAGGGGCCCGTTCCTTCCAATAAAGGATTTTGTTCGCGCAGGTCAGAAGCGATCACATTGGTATTGCCATAGATCTTTCTTAACGCCAGTGTAAGCTCCACGCCTATTTGACCCGATGCACCGATGACTAATATCTTATCTTTTACCATATAAATTTTTATTACACGAATTAAAGCGAATTACACGTACTAGTTTTTGAAAGATCAGAAGTTAAAAAACACATAGTCCATCATTTGAACGATTTAGTTTTTCCTTTTTTAGTCTTTAGTTTCTCAATTCCTGTAATTCGAAAAAATTTGTGTTATTAAATAACTAACAATTGTTAGCGCAAAGAAAGCAAAAAGGATTGTAAGTTCGCATGGCCTTTCTATTTTTAATTACTAATTATTAATTGCTAATTCATATATGATACCAGCTTATTTACAAGAACTGTTCAAGGATCAATCTTACAACCCCGATAACTTCTTTTTGATCGCAGGCCCCTGCATTGTAGAAAGTGAGGAATTAGTAATGGAAGTTGCCGATAAAGTTTCATCCATTTGCAAACGTTTGGAAATTCCGTACGTGTTTAAAGCGAGTTATCGCAAGGCAAACAGAACAAGTGCAAATTCTTTTACAGGATTAGGCGACAGCCTTGGTTTAGACTTGATCAAAAAAGTTGGAACAACTTTTCACCTTCCCACAACATCCGATGTTCATGCACACGATGAATGTGCCGAAGCTGCCAAGTATATTGATATTTTGCAAATACCTGCATTCTTATGCAGACAAACTGATCTGTTGATCGCAGCCGCAGAAACCAATAAGATCGTTAATGTAAAAAAAGGGCAATTCCTAAGTGGTCCTTCCATGAAATTCGCACTCGATAAAATAAATAAAGCCGGCAATCAAAAAACCATGCTGACTGAAAGAGGAACAACATTCGGTTATCAGGATCTGGTGGTTGATTACAGGAATATTACCTGGATGAAAGAATTGAATGTGCCCGTAATTATGGATTGCA
>CAIMKO010000606.1 GCA_903841915.1 uncultured Chitinophagaceae bacterium
GCCACGAATGCACGAATATTCGAAAATGATATTCCTGCCACCTGCCTGCCGGTTGGCAAGTTCGTGGCTAATCATAAAGAAACAATTTGTTTCCTGATCGCTTCCAAACATAATCCCACCCTGCTTTGTACTTTTAGTTTTTGAAACAGCACTTCACGGTAACCGTCAATGGTCCTTTCCGATAAATTCATTTCGGAAGCTATTTGTTTATAGGTCTTATCGCTGCAGGCAAGCCTCAGAAAATTTCGTTCTCTGTCGCTGATATTCAGTGATTCCTTTTCCTGCTCGCTCTTCATTAACCTTCTGTAATTGATATTGCTGACATCTCCGTTATAATAGCCCTTCTCATTGATTTCAGTCAAAGCTTTTTCAAGTTCATTCGGGTGCGTGTCTTTCATCAGATAAGCACAGCAGCCTGCTTTGATCATATCAATGATGGTATGGTCATCATCATTCATAGATAATGCCACCAATTTTATTTGCGGATAATTTTCATTCAGCCATTTAGCCGTTTCATAACCATTCATTTGCGGCATGTTTACGTCTATCAGCATGATATCTGGCACCGTGATCTTTTGCTTCATTTTCTCCTGCAGATCTTTGCCGTTAAAAGCTTCGATCGCTACATTGTAATTCGTAAAGCTTTCCAACATTAATCCCAGTGATTTTACAAATAACTGGTGATCGTCGATGATGCCAATATTGATCATACTGTTTCATTTTTTACAGGTAAACAAATAATGACCGATGCTCCATTCCCGGCAGACTTCCATTCAATGGTACCCCCTAATAATTTAGTGCGGTGCTGCATATTCAGGAGCCCTACGCCTGATTGTGCTTTTTCTTTTTCGGCAAAACCTTTACCATCATCTTCAATGATAAGGTAGAGTGAATTTGCTTCTTCTTTCAGGATAATGTTAATATTTGTTGCCTGTGCATGTTTAATGGCATTCTGTAATGCTTCCTGTACAATGCGGAAAAGGATGATCTGCTCATCGCTTTTTAAACTAAGTGGAGCAGTATGTGTAAAATGAATTTGCAGATGATCAGTAGCATTGATGCGTTTGATCTCTGCCTGCAGGTTATCTATAAAGTTGAACTGTTCCAGCCATTCTTTATTTAATGATTTGGAAAGAGAACGTAATTCATTAATGGCTGTACCTAATGTTTCATCCGCAATAGCAAGGGTATCAGGAGCATCAGTTAATTTACGTTGCGTAACACCAATTAACAGTTTGGCACTGTTTAAGAGCTGACCTACATTATCGTGTAATTCTTTTCCGAGGGTGGCAAATGTTTCTTCCTGGGTTTCCATTCGTGATTGCAATAACTGACTTTCAAATTCACTTGCCATTATTCGTTTCTCCTCGATGTGTTTTCGTTTACGTTGGTTATAGAGGTTGACATAGATCAGCAGAAAGCCTGCTGCTATTAAAAAAATACAGGTAATGAGTATTACTATTAAGATGATATTGTTTGCCGATACTTGCATATAAATCCATAACTCCAGCAGCCATACAAGATGAAGTTAAGTACAATAAATATAATGTAACGTAGAGGTATTCCATATATTTTATTAATATCGAATAAATAATCTGCAAAAAAGTTACAGCCTGTTCTTCCAAAATAAAAAAAGAATAAGCCTGTAATTATCCAAAATGGAGGGTGTTTAATAAGATCAATATAGTCATCCTGCTTTAGTAAATAATAATAATAAAGGCAAGAACTAACAGCAAAAAATACAGATATAAATTCGCTTCCCGTAGTACTGTATTCTAAAAAATTGTTGCTAATACTAGTAAAAAAATAAATGGCTAAAAAAATAGTAAGTCCTAGTAATAACCAGGGCTTACTATTAAAATAATTATTATAGATCTTTAAAAATAACCAGGCTGAAAACAATGCATCTATCGGCAAAAATAAATTATGAATCCAGTGATTGCTTTTCTGATAATAAGCAAAAATACAATATGCTGATGTTTCTACAACAACTGTAAGGGCTAAAAAAAATTTGAAATACTTCCACCATCCTGCTTTGTTATTTAAATAATAAAGAGAAGACAGTAAACAGAGCAGTTCTATAATTATGACATATGGGAACGGTATTTTCATTTTCTTCTTAAATATTTATTATGGAAACAAAGTGCCATCATCATATGCTATATCATCATTAGTTTGTTTTTTGGGGACTCTTGGTCTGTACCCTTGAGTGAAATAATATTTGCGATATTTAGGATTAAAATAGTCATATACCTTATTATTTTTATCTACATCTACAATTGTAGGGATTACACAAAAACTAACCTTCTGTTTATTTCCGTCATTTGGATCTTCCTTTAATATCCAATAAAATCCAACAACCCATTTACTATTTGCAGGAGGTGGTAGTTGTGCTCGTTTCTGTATATAATTGATGCGATCATGAAAATTGAAACTCATATAATCATTTATATATTTTTCATCATACCAAACACCTATACCGCCACTACTATTATAGTTTTCGTTCTCAAATTGATCTCTTTGAGGAAAAATTACACTATCAGGAACATGATCTTTAAATGGCATTTCTTTAGCCACTAAGGGTTGAATTATTTTCTTTGCTTTTGCCATAATTTTAATTTTTGATTATTAGGTTTATTGTTTACATCAACAATATTGCAATTATTTTTTCCCCTTGCAAACCGTGTTTTCCCCATTTAGTCCACGGGAAATTTCCCGTAAATATGCCTTTTTGGGGCATTTTTGAGTCTAACCTTCTTATGGATTTACTCGTCTCTGATTCCTGTCTTCTTCGGGTCAAGTCCACTAATTAGTGGACTTGACCCGAACATGGTACGAAGAAGACCAAAAGAAAGCCATACTAAAACCATGTCAAATTTTAACGATGTTTTTTATTTCTTGTATGTAATTTTAAGCTAATAATAGAAAAGCCTTGGGCCGACAATCCAATATCAAACTGAAGGGAACCGTTGAGAATATCATTTATTATGAAACGGACGGTGATTATCGTATGCGGAGCAAGCCGGTAGAAGTAAACCAATCACCTGCATCCATTGCGAGTTCCCATTTATTTGGTCAGGCTTCAAAATTGGAAAAAGCATTTCGCAATATGATGTTGTCTGCGATCCCATTCAACGATGTTCATGAACAGCAAGGCAGGTTTAGGGGTGCGATCAATCAATGGCTGCATTCCTCAACAGGCAAAAGTGCAACAACTGTTATCCGACCCTTAAATACAACCTGGTATGAGTTTAATGAAGATAGTTTACTGGCCGAGCGTTTACAATTGCAGATCAGCATTCATTCTGTTGATAAAAAGAGAATCGTATTGACAATTCCTGCTTTTCAACCACAGCAATCCATCGTTGCATCGGCACATACTAAAAAGATATGCTTTACAATTGCTGCAGCTTCCTGCAAATACGATAATATAAGCCAGCAGGATCACAGCAGTACCGAATTGGAATTTCCTTACAGTAACAATTTGGTAGCAAAGCAAAATGTTATTCTTCCGTTACCCGTTTTACCGGGAACAGTTACGGCTATTGCAGTACGAATGGAATATTATGGCGGGGCCGATGGCAATAGCAAAACAAAAAATAAAAGGTGGATGCCTGCGGCTGTTTTAACGGTCTTAGATAATAGATAAGGTTGAAATAGAAGGGCGTTAGATAACTATCAAATTTATATCCAACCATTTTTAATGGCAGCTGCAATTAGTTCTCCCGAGTTTTTAAAATTGTTTTTGTTGATCATATTCTTTCTGTGTTTATCAACCGTTTGTTTACTGATAAATAGAATATCTGCGATCTCTTTGTTTTGTTTA
>CAIMKO010000607.1 GCA_903841915.1 uncultured Chitinophagaceae bacterium
AGCCACCATTTCACCTTTAATGAAAACGCTATGGGTGTTTTGATTCTTGATATATACAGAAAAACTTTGTCCGCCCGTCAAGCTGTGCTGATGACAACCCGGTGCGAAATAGACATTCTTCTGAATGAGTATCTCATCATTTATTTTGCGCCAGGGACTATTATCCTGTGTATTGCCTGTAAAACAAAACAGCAGCAAAACGAACAGAACGATGACTGACTTGACCGGATGTATAGCTTCTTTCATTCAACAATTTTAATGATAACAGTTTGCCGGAATATGGCTTTATGCCATATTCCAATCATTGGTCTTACAAAGGGAAACGGGATTAAACAAGTGACGGATCTTCTGCTAAAGGAGGGGCAATGTACTTAATTCAGGTTTTAACTGATAAAAACCATGATTTTATAAGCATAATTTAAGGACTCGTCCTATAGCTGGTAGATCTATTTAATGGGCTGCTACAAGAACGGTCATTTTAGGAATCCTGATTTTCCAGATCTGCTAACGCATTCTTTCTTTTCAATAAGACGATCCTTGACTGCACAACCGTGGCTATTGCCTGAATACAACCCATGATGATGAATAAAGCATTGAATGAAATATAGTACGTGATCAATCCCCCAATGGCAATGGCGATGCCTGAAATAAAATGTGATTGTCCGCCTGCAATACCCCATAAAAATGAATCACCCGGTTCTTCCAATTCATTGGCAAATATAGAATCCCAGGTAGGTGTGCTGAGTGATTCGGCGATCGCCAATCCGATCTGCACCATGAACAATTGGTAACTGTTATGAACCAATATATAGGAAAAAGTGAAAAGCGTATTCAGAAAATATCCAAGGACCATGATCTCTTCTTTTTTCTTGGACTTACTTAATAATTTCCCGACAAAAAAATACATAAGACCCAGCACAATAGAATAGATAGACCATGCCCATGTGATATCTAACAGATCTCCTCCGATCTTTTCTGTGAATACCGCGAAAAGAGGACCAAACAAACCTTCCCCAAAAAACCATAACCCTGAAGCAAAAAGTAAGATCTTCTGAATCTTTGAAAAGTACATAAAGAGAATTTTATAAGAATAATTTAAAAAATTAAGCTGCGACCATCGGATTCATCCTGTCTAAAATTTTAGATAGCATCCTATTTCCGCATAAAAACTATTGGTCAGGTTCTTCTCTTCCCAGGGAGTTGAATCAGCCGTTTGCGAAGTTTGGGTCCCATTCCTTAATTTGATCGTAGTGGTGGTAGTGGTATAAATAGGATTTTTCGGTATTGCAAAAGTAGGTGTAATAAAGAACCCGATCTTTTTGGAATCATACGTGACCGGTAAAGAGATCTCATAATCCATTAATGTAAATTGATTATTGTTTACCGTGGTCTCTACCGTAATAGATTGCAGATTAGGAATGGCCTGATTTGCTTTCTTTCCCGCTTTTCTATTGGCATATCCTTCATAGTAATGCAGTGTACTAAAATTGCTTGTAATGGTGGGGGTGATCGTAAATAAGCTTCCTTTATCACCGATATAAAAAGCATGTGAGAGGCCAATATTTGTGGCGATATCTGCCTTAGTGGAAAATAGAATATCAATGCCGGCATTGACCTGCAAAAAATCAA
>CAIMKO010000608.1 GCA_903841915.1 uncultured Chitinophagaceae bacterium
GCAAACCGGTAGCAGCTAAAACACCGGGAAAACAAACAAAGATTCCTGCACAGCAGCAAACAGCAAAGCAAGCCGAAACGAAAGCTGTTGTTGCAACAAAACCAACTGAAAAGCAGGCAGCACCTTCAGTTCAGCAACAGGCAACTAAACCGGTGGAAAACAAAGATCCCTTATCAAACAGTGCTGTCGCCAAACAAACAACGAATCCAATTACGCAAGAAATACCTGTAGTAACTGAAACAAAAACAGCTCCAATACCGGTACAAAAAGACCCTGTTCAGCAAACAGCAATTCCTGAAAAGATGGAGAATGCTAACACAGCTACAAAAATTGCTTTACCTATCGTAAGCAGTGAGAATACGGAAGTTGAAGAGGATGCGAATTTCAATGTAAAAAATATCGGCGATGAAGGATATTTTGCTGCACAGTTTCAAAAAGGAAAAAATGAACTGAGCGGCGAAGCTTCCATTTTTAAAACAGCAAGTGGCTGGTTAGATAAAAAATATTATATCCTGATCAACAGTATTGATGCAGGAACGATCGTGAAAATAAGTTACAATCGAAAAACAGTCTATGCAAAAGTGTTGGGACCATTACCCGATGTAAAAGAAGATTTTGGTTTAATACTGCGCATGAGTAATGCTGCTGCTTCTGTATTGGGTGCTCCCGATACTAAGTTTGCTGTGACGATCAATTACTGATTTGCAACAATCAAAACTTATGCCCTCTGAGGAAATCTTCAACGGTCATTTTCTTCTTGCCTTCCAGTTGTAATTCAGTTACATGAATATAACCATTGTTGCAGGCAAACTTTAAGAATGTCTTTCCATCACTCACTGCTTCACCAATGGAATGTGTTGGAATATTATTTTCTTTTTTGCTGCGAAAGATCTTCAGCATTTTATCTTGCAGAAAACCAAAAGCTCCCGGAAAAGGAGAGAGTCCGCGAATGAGATTATGAATTTCCTCAACTGATTTATTCCAATCAATTTTACATGTTTCAGTAAAAATCTTGGGAGCGTGTTTTATTTCCGTCGACGGTTGAATTTCGACTGTCGACTGTGGTTGCTCAGTTAATTTACCTGTTGATAATTCTTTAATTGTATCCACCAACAGATCCGCACCAATCATCTTCATCTTATCATGTACGGCACCTGCAGTATCATCATCGCCTATAGTAAAACTTCTTTGCAATAAAATGTTCCCGGTATCAATGGCATGCTGTAATTTAAAAGTCGTAACCCCCGTTTCTTTTTCTCCATTGATCACGGCCCAGTTAATGGGTGCGGCTCCGCGATACTGTGGTAATAATGAGCCGTGTAAATTAATGGTGCCCAGTGGTGGCATATTCCAAACTATTTCAGGGAGCATTCTGAAAGCAACAACAATTTGCAGGTCGGCTTTCAATGCATGCAGTGCTTCAATAAAATCAGGGCTTTTTAATTTCTCGGGTTGCAGAATATTCAAACCTTTTTCTACAGCATATTTTTTTACGGCACTTTCAGTCAGTTTCATTCCTCTTCCTGCGGGCTTATCAGCTGCAGTAACAACCGCAACTATATTATAGCCGGCATACAGTAATGCATCCAAAGAAGCCACTGCAAATTCAGGTGTGCCCATGAAAATGATACGAAGACCCCCAACCCCTGAAGAGGAGGAACTGAAATTATCCATATAGCAAAAATACTAGAAGAAGATTATTCAATGTATTTATTAATACAAATGAAAAGTGGATTAATAATCTGTGATTATCCGTTTCATCTGTGTCATCCGTGTGCTATTTGCTATTCTTTATTCAAAATCAGGATACAGCAAATACAGTTTCCTGATCTCTTTAAAGGCATTTAATTTAGGTTGCCAGCTTGCTCTTATTTCGGCTTCAGTTTTACCCGATTTGATCTGTTGCATCAACTCATCATTGCCTGCCAGTTTATTGAAATAGGAATCTCTTTCTTTTCCGCTTTTTGCTTTGATAAAGAAATTCTCTTTGTCAGGAAAAAGTTGATAGGCTTGCATGATATATTTCAGTTGGATCCTGTTGTTCACTTGTTTTAATATCAGATCGTTTTCGCTATTGTAAACACTCCAGCCATGGCAGGTCTGATCTTTCAGCTTAGGGTCTTTGGCGCCATCTCTGCTTGTTGGTTTAAACATGAATAAACTGTCGGGTAAAGAAGGATGCCCAAATACACAAAACGGATGATCGGTGCCACGACCTTCACACAACACGGTACCTTCAAATAAACAGGTGCTGGCATACCAGTAAACCGAAGCCATATCAGGCAGATTGGGCGAGGGTTTCACCGGAAGTATATATTTACTGCTATGCGAATAATTCTTACAGGGAACGATGATGAGATCGAAATGCGGTTCGATCTTTTTAGCACCGGTAACTGAGAAGAAACTGGAGAAATACTTTTGGCTTGCTCTGCGGATAGAAAGATCATCCGTGAACAATGCTTCAAATGCAGTAGGTAATGCTGCAGAATATTTTAAACGTTCGGCAGTCAGATACAATGCATATTCACCGATGGTCATTCCATAAACAGTAGGTATTGGTTGCATCCCGACATGTGTTTTGAATGCAGTATCCAGAACAGGACCATCCACATAGAATCCATTGGGATTAGGGCGATCTAAA
>CAIMKO010000609.1 GCA_903841915.1 uncultured Chitinophagaceae bacterium
GCGAAACGCTTAAAACGTTCAATGTATTCATCGCTATTACCATCCAACCCTTCCATTTCATCAAAAAGTTTATTTGCTTCTCTATTTAATGAGGCTATCTCATATTCAGCATCTGCAATAAAGTCATTTTCAACTTTAGTATTAAGTAATGGTAACATCGTGTATAATTTTATTCAAAGATACAAATAATTGGACTTCCGATATTTCCTTTAACACTTTGAACCCCTAACCATGTTTAAAGTTTTGCTATAGTTCATAATTGAACTGCTTATTTTTATAACCAAGCTTATAGGCAACGTTATAAATTTCAATCAAATCCTCGTACAATTGGTTCGACACTACCCCCGCTTGGGACTACAAATAAAGGAAATCATTAATTTGGTTTCCTTTATTTGTTACCATTGACTATCTTTGTTTTTATTCTTGTGTGGTTATCAAAGATAAGATTCATACTTGCCTTAATAATTTTGAAATAAAAAGTTAATGGACTTAAAACCAACTCAATATAAGTTTACAGTGAATGATACTCTACGAATCATTGATTTGGGATATAAAATAAAGTTCTCTGGTTCATTACCGCTATTTGAAGATTTTGTAGCACAGGAGTTTCCGAATTTTGATATTTATTCGCTGTTAAGTGAACTGGAAAAATCATTTACACCAACAACTAATCTGACAATAACACGAGAAATATCTTATTGTTATGAACCGCCCGCACTGCAAATCAGCTATATAAATAATTTTGCCACTGATGATGAAGCATTGGTTTTTGACCGCAAGTTTTTGAGATTGCAAACTGGCATAATCGTGGATCACAATATGTGTGTTTTGCCTTTACAATATCAAGGAAAAGGACTACTTAAAAAAGTGTTTCAGATTAGTTTGCAGCAATATATCAATATGGGAGCCAAAACAATCCATGTTTATGCTGGGCTCAATGGGGGAGGGCATGTTTGGGCAAGACATGGATTTGTTGCTGTTAATAAAGAAGAGGTCAAGGTTATTTTAGATGACGCAAAAATGCACCTAAGTAAAGTAGAATATGTCCCTGTTGAGCGTATTTTTAGCACATATTACTCCAAGTCGCCATTAGGAAAGGATTTTCCAATGAGGTTGTGGGCTATGTTGGATACCATGAAACCAATACTAAGAGGTGCACGGTGGCATGGAGTAGTAAATTTAGATAATTCGATACAATTACGTAATTTTACAGACTATGTATTCAGAGACTAAATATCAGGGTGATGACGGTTCAGTTGGGCTGGAGTTGCTGGCAAATATTTCTCAAGTTGAGGAGAGATCGCGAGTTGTTGAACAAGCCGTAGCGGAGGGATACTTCAATTTTGAGGAAGCACTTTCTTTATATAAAATTACTGAACAGGAATACATGACGTATTTTTTGTTGAAAGATGAAAACAAAACAAGATCAAAACAAGTACAGTTTTTTGAAACTTTAAATGCACTTGTGTTAATGTTCCATAAGCCAAGCATGCAATTCGATCCCGATGTGAGAAGGCTCATGAAAAAACTTGAAGCTTTTACAAAGGAACATCTGCCCGCTTCACATTGATTTTTATATTA
>CAIMKO010000610.1 GCA_903841915.1 uncultured Chitinophagaceae bacterium
CACCCGGACCATCAATTTTATCGATTAATGTTCCATTTTCATGATAAAATTCGAAAGCATAATTTAGTTCTTTGTTGAAAGGTCCCATAGTTTTAGATGTATTTGTTAAAATGTTAGTAATTAATTATTTATTAAATCTTTCCAGTACTCATAGATCATCACCATTGCCAGGGTGTCGAGTTCGCAATACCGAAGTAACGCTTTGCGGGCATGTTCCCGCTCAACAGTAGTCATCTGCGTAAACTGCATCCTCGCATAAGCAGTCATGGCAGCCCCACCACTCGCAATGGTATCATCAACACTGAAATCTTCGGTCTCATCGTCCGGCATATCCTCAAAGACCGGCTCTAGCAGCTTATAGGGGTTTATGACTTTCCCCTGATCATCGGTCCTGTACCAAACCTGTTCACTGAAATTTAAACTCTCAATACCTCCGGAAATCCCGTAAACAGGCTGTGAATATTTATCTTTTACAAACACGCTGGCCTCAAGAACTGCCGGAAGAACAACTTTTATTGAGTTGGATCCCTTCATACCGATATGGTAGAAGTAGTTCTTCACAAGTTTGAGCATATCGAACATATCTCTTTGGCCAATCCACCTGGTTGCAGAATCTTCAGACGAATGTGATATGGTCTGAATAAAGTCCATCAGCTCTTGTTTGTCCGGAACAGCTTCGTCGCTCTCTGAATTAAGCTGCCTCCAGATTTCAACGAGGAAGGAATTTTCGTGATCGGCATACCTGAAAATGGTCCCGTTATCTGTTTCAAGCTCTTTTTTTAATGCTCTTATAAACTCATAGTTTGGAAAAACTCCGGGTTCGGCATTGATAAACTCGCCGGCATGTTTTACAAGCCCCTTTTCATCTACCGTATGATGGCTGAACTGAAAAGCAATACCCTCATAAGGTCGTTTGCCTTTGTTAAAAGGAATAGCCACCCGGCTTGTCTCAAAATCGATAAAGTGCAGGGGAAATGTCCATTTCGACATTTCAGCAGCCATTCCTTCTGCATCAAACCACGATTTATCCTTGTTTTCGCGCCTCATTTCAACCTGTAACCATTGCCTTTCAGTGGTGGGCATTCCCCCGGTTTTGGAGGGTTTGAAATCTCCTAGGTGATTCTGATTAACACCTTCCAAATGAAAGATACCGGCATCAATAAGGCCTTGTTTTCTGCGGAATTTCCAGATCTCAAAAATGTGGGGCTTGCTGAAATCTTCATCCGTCCAGTTCAATTTCTGCTTCCAGCAGTTCCGGAAACCTGAATGATGGCCCTGAAGTTCATCTTCCGGTGAGCAGTCAAATTCACACTTGCTGCAAATCACGCCGACCGGCTTATCGATCATTTCATCCTTCTCATAATGATCGGCATAGAGTTTAACAGAGGCCGCGAAATCCATTCCGGTCTCCAGTTCACCATAGTTGCCGGCAATGATACCTTCACAAAGTCCATCAACGTCGATAACCCTCAGGATCTCCTCACCAAGCGCTTCCTGGGAGACATCACCCTGTTTTTCGGCTTTTACTCTCCCATGTGCGTCGCGACTGATGAAGAATTTCTGGTTAAGTCCGTCAACCGTTGCCATCTTCTCCTTATCGGCAAGCATCAGATGAGCCTTAACTGCACATCCCGGCATTGCCTGACTAACGACATATTTCTGAAAAGCAACATCATACAGGTACGGTCTCCAGGCGGCAGTAAGACCACCTTTTGCTCCGACCATCCTCGTCTCATCACCTGCAAAGGATTTTGACTTGACTTCAATCAAATCAATCCGATTCCCTTTCTTAACAACGATATCGGCC
Organism: uncultured Chitinophagaceae bacterium; assembly: GCA_903841915.1. Lineage (GTDB taxonomy): Bacteria > Bacteroidota > Bacteroidia > Chitinophagales > Chitinophagaceae > CAIQDX01. The sequence goes on from CAIMKO010000610.1 coordinate 1,808, forward strand.
CTTATGAAAAGGTTCTCGTGCCGGAATGCGGCTTCGAAAATCACAACATTATCCTGTTGAAGAAGCTGTCCAGTCTTCTGAAGAGGAAGGTCATATCCCTTCTCTTCGATTTCTATTCCATCGGGATAATAAAGTTTGGCGAGTTCTCCCACCTGAAATCCTCCCTCAGCAAGAGCGGCCAGGAAGTCATCCTGTTTTTTCTTGTCGGGGTATTCTGCCTTTCCGGTATAAAAAAGCTTCACCGGGCATTCCAGGGCAGACCTAAAACGGGATTTGGTAAGGTACCTCATTCGATTGAATTTTTAGGTTATTGAATAGGTCTAAGGCTGGTACAAAAATAGATCCTATCCGGGTTCTTACCAAATTCACGAATAAATGTAGCGCACTATATGTGCATATAATAATTGATTACAGAACCAGTTCAATATGTCATTCAGATTGTGGAAGGAAATTGTAATTTAAATTTCCAGTTTAAGGAATTGATTTTATCTTTTAATGCTTTACGCATAATAATTCTTATCCATTCAGGAGCTAAACGAATATCATGTTCCAAACGAAAAGGTTCTTCCTTTGCCAATTGCTTAAGGATAATTTGCATTTCGGATTCGGCTACATTTCCTTTACCGATTTCTTTTAAAGCCTGAATGGCCAAACCGCTAATTTTACCGGTCGCTGAAAGGTTTTTGGGTACTGACTTTTTAAAAAGAATCTTTCCAACACTTTTGCCACAGCTTTTGCCGAACCAATATTCAGGAAATCTTCTACAAAAAATAGTGAACCTCTCTTCGCCTTTTTTACTTTTGCAACTATTTTATCTTCAATGCTTATCATATTCAATTTGAATAAATATTGTCGCATAAATAGTAAATATTTGCGACAATTTATTAGTTGTATAACCACATAAAGCCGAAGTAAAATCTTTCCTGAATATAATTTAGCTCACCCGAATTGAATACCGCGTGCGAAGCGAGTAATGGGTTTTGTTTTCTCATCCAGTGCAAGGCCAATCGAATAGCATCCGAGGAACAGAATGGACGAAAATCAACGGAAAATAAAGATGGTCTCTTTTACTTATTATTACTTTATTGATATTTCTAATTTTCTACCCAATCCAGTCTC
>CAIMKO010000611.1 GCA_903841915.1 uncultured Chitinophagaceae bacterium
AGCATATCCACCGAAATGATCTATTGATTTTGTTTCTTGTCCCAATACCATGGTAGCCAGCACTGTTGCTACATAAGAACCGAACAGATCGGCACCCATACCTGCCACATCACCCACATTATCACCCACATTATCGGCAATGGTAGCCGGATTACGAGGATCATCTTCAGGTATACCTGCTTCCACTTTACCCACCAGATCAGCACCAACATCGGCAGCTTTGGTATAGATACCACCGCCCACACGGGCAAACAAGGCAATCGATTCAGCACCCAGTGAAAAGCCGGTCAGGATCTCAATGGTCTTCACCATTTCATCCGAATTAGCGGCAGCCCCAGGTGCAAATATTTGTTTCAAAATGATATATAATCCGCCTAAACCTAAAACAGCTAAACCTGCCACACCCAATCCCATTACCGATCCGCCGGTAAAAGAAACGGCCAGGGCTTTATGCAAACTTGTTCTGGCAGCCTGCGCTGTACGAACATTCGCTTTTGTAGCCACTTTCATTCCAATATATCCGGCTGTAGCACTGCTGATAGCACCTATGATGAATGCAATGGCAATAGACCAATGTGAATTAGGGTTTGTTTGAGACATTACAGCCAGTAAAAGGGCAACGATCACCACAAAATAGGAAAGGATCTTCCACTCAGCCTTTAAGAACGCCATCGCACCATCAGCAATATGGGTGCTAATCTCGTTCATCTTCTCATTACCGGCATCCTGTTTAGAAACCCAATTGAATTTTATCAATGTGTAGATCAGTCCTACAATACCCATCGCCGGCACGGCGTAAAACAAATTGTTCATAAGCAAGATGATTATCTATTCATTAGTTTTTATTGATAGGGTGGCAAAAATAAGGGGAAACAGTTTAAACATTGGTTATTTTTAGCTTAATAGGTATAGTTAAAACAAAAGGGGGTGAACAAGAGATTTGTTTCCCGTCCAAGGGACTCCTTCGGAGCAAAGGGCGCTACGATTCTTCCTAACATGTGATTTACGATTACCGATTCACGTTCTGTGGTTTCACGCAAAGGCTGCCAAGAATACAAAGATCACAACGAATGTTCCTTACTAGCGATTTACGATTCACGTTCCCCCTTTTACCAATCAACTATTCAACCTTCTTACCCTCTTATCCCGCCTTCCTATGTTTTGGCTGTTTTCTTAGAAGGTTCTTCGATAGTACCCAAACAAAGAAGCAATAAGGGTGCCCGAGAATACGAAGAAAGTGAAACTAAAATCCATTTCACTGAAGTGGGGAGACAGGTCATTTTTTAAACCCGTAATGCCAATACCTATTTATTAATAATAAAAATGGTAAATCGTGTAACTTTATTTGCTTGTACTTTAAGAAATGCCATGAAATTTACCAAATCCAGATCCCTTATCTATTTTGCTATTTTAGTATCCTTTGTAGCATTGCTGATATTTTATGCCTTAACCTACAAAAATCTCCAGAAAACTTTAGGTCAGACCGAGGATGAAAAAGTGGTATTAAAGATGATGTATCATTTGGACAGACTTCAAATATCCTTTACCGAAATAGAATCTAATGCGAAGCCCTTTCTGATCCTTCGGAATAGAAATAAAGCGAAAGATTACCAAAATGCAAGTTCTGCTGTAAACCTTGCAATGACTGGTCTAAAAAGTTTATGTGGCAGTAAGAATATTCCATGTCCCGATATATTGATCTTAGATTCATTTTTAGAAAAGCAATTATTTTTATTAGATTCTGTGGTTTCCTTAACCCTGCATGAAAAACAATACAATGCCATAGAATTACTGAATAGTAAGCCTTATGCGATATTGGAAAATGAAGTGATAGAAAGGCAACAAGGCATTTCTGATATTGGAAGAGAAAAACTTCGAATGATTCAGGAGGAAAGAAATGTACAGTCCCGTAGTATTTATTCATTTTTTGCATTCATCATTTTCGTAACAGTTATCCTCCTCGTTTTTATATTCTGGCGATTAATAAAACAAACAACTTCAAAAGATCGGTTACTTTCTCAGAATAAGCTGTATGAAGATATTATCAATAATAGTTCAGAATCAATTACAGTAACCGATACTGAACTACGGTTAACCTTTTGTAATAAGGCAACAGAAGATTTGTTTAAGAAAAGCCAAGAAGAAATTATTGGGAAAAATGTTGATGATGCATTTGGTACCATCCTTGAAAAGGGAACGAATATAGAAAGACTGGAAGCCCTGAAAAAGCAAGGGTATTGGAAAAGGGATATTATACGAAGAGATGCAGAAGCTAACAAAATTGATATTCATCTTTCAGTAAATTCCATCAGGGATCAAAAAGGAATAACAACCGGCTACTTTGCAATTCAAACAAATATATCGGACTTAAAAAAAGCACAGCGGGAAGTGGAAGAAATGGCTTTGCATTTGAAAAAGTCAAATGAAATATTAGAAGAGCGGGTAAAGGAACAAACATCGCTTTTGATTGAAACATTTGATAGGGTAAAAGCCGGGTTTATTGCAACAGATGCTGATCTTACGATCAACTATTACAATAATATACTGCTGAAATTATTGGGAATACATGAAAGGGATATATCAGGTAAGAAATTGACGGATATTTTGTTGCCAAGTTTCGGAAGAGAGCATATACAAATCATTCAGGATGCTTTTACAGAACAGGAAGAAAAACATTTTGAGTTTTTATATGCCAGAGAAAACAGGTGGTACCGTGCAAGTATATTCCCTTCTGTAAATGGTGTTTCTATTTATCTCACCGATGTAACAGTTAGAAAAAAAGCAACAGAAGAGTTAGAGAAATCGCATCGCTTGTATCAATTTATCAGCGAGGTAAATAATCTGATCATTCATGCAAAAACAAAGGATGAAATAAGTGCTGAAATATGTAAGATCGCAGTGAACTCGGGCGGACTTTCTTTTGCATGGATCGGGATTAATAATTTGAACACTAACTTGATCGAGCCTATTGCCTGGGCAGGTCGTGAGGAAGGTTATATCGATGTAGTAAAAAAAATCTCCACGCAGGATATACCTGAAGGTAGAGGCCCGTCGGGCAGTGCCATCAGGGAGGGCAAATATTATTATAGCAATGATATTGAACTAGACCCTGCAATGAGTTTATGGCGTATAGAGGCATTGAGCCGGGGTTACCGTTCTTCTATTGCTTTGCCGGTGAAGGTAAATGAAAAAGTAGGCTATGTGTTTACATTGTATGCGTCCAAAACATTCTTTTTTACTGATGACGAAGTAACATTGCTCGTAAATGTTGTAGGAAATGTAGGCCAAGCATTCAGCGCTTTTGACAACAATGCTAAACGTATTGCTGCAGAAAAGCAACTGCGCAAAGTATTACAGGCAGTAGAACAAAGTTCTGCATCCATCGTGATCACAGACCTGAAGGGAGATATCGAATATGTGAACCCGGCATTCTCAAAATTGACAGGTTATAGTTATGAAGAGGCGATGGGAAAAAATCCGCGGATACTGAAAAGCGGTTATACCGCTGATGCTGAATACAGCGGTCTGTGGAATGACATTACTAATGATAAAGAATGGCAGGGTATATTCCGGAACAAGAAAAAGAATGGGGAATATTATTGGGAATATGCCATCATTTCACCGATTCATAATGAAGAGGGCCAGATCACCAATTATGTTGCCGTAAAAGAAAATATTACGGGAAGAAAAGCATTGGAAGACGAACAGAAACAATTGACGAGGATCATTGAGAATACAGATGCCTATGTAGCAATAGCCGATATTAACAGGAATGTTTTATATGGAAATAAAGCATTAAGAAATGTTCTTGAAATTGGTGAGGACGAAGACATTTTTAAATACAATTTGGCAGAATTCAGAACAGAAAAAGGTGCGCAAATAATTAAGGAAGCCAATGAAATTATTTTAAAGGAAGGGAAATGGTCGGGAGAAAATTATTATAAATCTAAAAGCGGAATAGAGATACCCGTATTGCAGGTAATTGTACTGCATAAAAATGAGAATGGAGAACCGGTCCATATATCTACCACTGCGATCGATCTGAGTAAAGTGAAAAAAACGGAACAGGAATTGTTGCTGCTGAATAATGAGTTGCGAGATTTTTCTTTACACTTACAGAAGATAAGCGAAAGCGAAAAGCAGCAGATAGCAAGAGATATCCATGATGAATTGGGACAAAATCTGACACTTTTAAAATTTGGCATTTCATGGATCAAAAAACATTTAGGAGATGATACAGCGATCATCGATAAAAAAGTAGATGAATTATTGGATGAGATCACTATAACAATGGATTCTTTCAGAAGGATACAAACCTCTTTACATCCTGCGATGCTCGAAGAATTGGGATTATCTGCCACTTTAGAATGGCTGTTGAATTCATTCTCTAAATCAAGCGAAATTGAAATAAAGTTCTCTGTAGACGATATAGACAAAGAGGTAGTGAATTTAGAAAAAAGCCTGGTCATTTACAGGATCGCACAGGAAAGTCTTACCAATATCAAGCGTTATGCCAATGCCGAGAATGTTTCTTTTAAGTTGATGCGGGAGGACAATATGCTGCTCTTGAGTATTGCAGACAATGGTCGCGGTTTTGATATTACAACAGTAGATACAAAAACACATCATGGTATTTTAGGCATGCGGGAAAGGGTATATGCCATGCAAGGCGAATTCAGCATTCATTCGGTGATAGGCGAAGGAAATTATATCAATGCAAAGATTCCGATCGATTGATACTCTCTGATCAAGAATAGATCTTTCGATCAAAGG
>CAIMKO010000612.1 GCA_903841915.1 uncultured Chitinophagaceae bacterium
ACAAAATACATCACTATTGTTATATAAGTAATTGTAAATCAACGATAAATTATATATAATCACTATTCATAACCCAAAGGTCTCGGGTTCAACTCCCGATCCCGCTACAGAAAGGGAATTATCATCAAAAAAATGATAATTCCTTTTTTTATTTCCTGAATTATCACTTGAAAATGAGGTAATTATCTTAAAGTAGCTGTTCATGTTGGTGGTTAGATACTGGTGATTTTTTCCATCATACAAAACTGCATCAGGAAACAGCATTCTATGCAGGTTTCTCTTTTCATCAATATCGCTGGAGACTCATATTTTACTGATGTTTTGAGCCTTTTTAAGTGACGATTCAATCATTTTATTTAGGTTAGATAGTTGAATTGGTTGTGCATTCAATTCTTTGTTGATTAAAAGCAATAGATGTTTTCAATGATTAATTTATTATAACATTATTTTGCACGATAACATTTTATTTGTTATTGTGCATTAATTATGTTATTATTGTATAATAATGCAGGAAATAGAACAATATATTGCACAAAACTTCGGCTTAAATGCCAGAATAAAACCACTCAAAAAAGCGGAGTTGGTTAACCTGCCTTTATACCTAAAAGCTAATTACAGCCTTTCCCATGGTGTACTAAATAGCCAGCAGTTAATCTGGGCCAATGTTCTAAACTATGAAAACAGTACACCCGATCAATTGAAAAAGCAAGGCCATCTGCTTCGCCAAATCTTTCATGCTCCGGTGGTATTTGTTTTTAATAAACTCGATAGCTGGCAGCGTAAAAGGCTCATAGAAAAACAGGTGGCTTTTGCACAACCATTCAAACAGCTTTTTATTCCGGAATTGTTCATGCAGTTAAATGATGTGGCAGGCAATAATAATATTGCAGTACCCATGGTCAAAAAATTAACGGCTCCGGCCCAATTTGCAATTCTATATCATTTGCAAGTAACATCCCTGGAACAAAAAACATTTCAGGAAATAGCTGAGCTCCTGCAATATTCCGCTATGACCATCACTAGGTTAATCAAAGAAATGCAAAATGCTCTGTTGCTTTCTGTAGAAGGTACAAAAGAAAAGTCAATAAAATTTAATCTGCCTAAAAAAGAACTCTGGCAAAAGGCATTGCCATTGTTTATTTCACCGGTTCGTGAAATTTGTTTTACAGACCAATTGCCAAACGATAATTATTTAAAAAACGCAGGCGATACCGCATTAGCTGCTTATGGTATGCTTTCTGAAAGCGGACAAAAAACTTATGCTATTGGCAAAGATGAATTTCGTTCTTTAAAATTGGATAGCAGTTTTAAAAATTTGGATAGTAAGAATGGCGATTTTAAAATAGAAGTATGGCATTACAATCCTAAATTGCTTTCTCAGATCAAGGAAGTCGATAAATTATCTTTGTACTTATCCATGCAAAATGATCAGGATGAAAGAATACAAAGAGCATTACAAGACCTTTTAAATGATATGTAATGGTAATTGGCTTAGATATTTTTATAAAACATTTTCAACCCTACAATGATCACTATATCTTAATTGGTGGTGGTGCCTGCGATTACCAGATGCTGCAAAAAGGTTTGCCCTTCCGGTCCACCAAAGACCTCGATATTATTTTAATCATCGAAACCCTTTCCGATGAATTTGTAAATCATTTTTGGCAGTTTATAAAAGATGGTGAATATGCAATTGCAGAAGTGGGGGATAAAAAAAGTTTTTATAGATTCATCAAACCTTATGCTGATGGCTATCCCCGTATGCTCGAATTATTTTCCCGTAAACCGGATATGATAAAAGAAATTCCGGGCATGTACCTAACAGATATCCCTACGGGTGAAGAGGCTTCCAGTTTATCTGCCATTCTATTGGATGAAGAATATTACAACTTTACCCTGGAAAATACACAGTTCACTGATGGACTACATTTGGCAAATGAAATAGCCCTGATCTGCTTAAAGGCGAAAGCATTTTTAAATAACACAAAACGTAAAACAGAAGGCCAGATTATTCAACAGGATGATATCACAAAACACAGGAATGATATTATACGTTTAACAGCAACACTAACTCCTACTACTATCGTGTCAACACCTAATACAGTAAAAGAAGATTTACTTCAATACATAGAAATCATCCGGAATGAAAACCCCGATATCAAACAGGTTTTAAAAGATCAGGGGATGGCTAATATCAGTTTGGAACAAATCATCGACCAATTAATTAGCTCTTTCAGTTTAGAAAGCTAAATTTCCCAATTAAGGTCAGTTCTATATTTCTAATTTATCGGACTATTGAATACAAATAAACAAAGGATTTGCAATGAACCATACTTCTAATAGATTTGTTTTGTGAACAATAATCATCTACAAATATTCAAATCACTTTTTAAAGGGCGTGAAGATGTTTTTGCATTGCGTTGGGCGAAAGCCGATAAAAGTGGTTATATGCCTGCGTATAAATTAGATTGGAAAGCTTATGCTAAGCACAAGGCAAATGGCGGCACATTAAAGGACTTTCCTGACAAAACATTTCTTTAATAAGCGATGGATAAGGTAATGAACATCCTATTTGTATAGGGCCATTTTTTAAGTTAAAGCAACCTAAGCATCGATATATCGTATTCTCTACCAGAAACGATATAATATGCAGGATATTCTAAGCTACCAATCTAATGCAGCAGGTAATTATGTAGAGGATAGTATTTATGCTGAAAAATATAATGGCATTCCTTATGATGATTCTCAGCTTACAAACAATGATTATATTGATAATGTAAGAAGCATCTATGGCAATTTAAGATCGCCATTGGAAGCGCGACTGAATATGCTATACAAACGTTGTTTTGATATCATGCTTTCATGCCTTCTTTTATTAGGATTACTTTCCTGGTTTGTCCCCTTATTCATCATCCTGATCAAACTTGATTCAAAAGGGCCGGCTTTCTTCTTGCAAAAGCGAAAGAAAAAGAATGGGAAATTGTTCACCTGCATTAAACTTCGAACAATGGTAGTGAATGAGGAGGCCGATAGTATTGCAGCATTGGAGAATGACAGCAGAATCACAAGGATCGGTAAAATACTCAGGCAATATCATGTGGACGAACTTCCTCAATTATGGAATGTTCTGATAGGCGATATGTCGATCATCGGGCCAAGACCATATATGCTGATCGAAAATCTTAATTATGAAAAGCAAATAAAGGAATACAGTGATCGGTATAAAGTAAAACCGGGAATCACCGGCCTGGCTCAATCTCTCGGCTATTTTGGGTTTACTGATGATCTGCAAAAGATCGATGAACGGGTAATGCTTGATCTGATCTACATCAAACGCTGGTCATTCAAGATGGATATTCAAATATTAGCCAGAACATTCCTATCCATCTTTTCCTGATGACCGAATGTTTCTATGCAGCTTCAGGTAAATTCTTCCGAATTCAGTGCCAATTTGTTTTAACTATTTGAAAAAGATCGTCAGCAACATATTGAACAGTTTGCATACCGATGAAAAAAGACAATGGGTAATCCTGATCTTTTTTGATGTGCTGATCAGTGCACTGGATATTTTATTTCTTACGATCCTTTTATATATCATCCATTTTACTGCAGAGCCGGTCTATGCAAAATCCGATAAAGCTTTTTTCTTCAGTATTCATCCGGTCTTATTGGTTTTATCTTTTTTGGTTTGTTTCAGTATCAAAAACCTGTTTGGTTTTTGGGTCTTGAAAAAGCAAAATGCTTTTGTGTATGCGGTTGCGGCAAGAATGTCAAAGGAAAATCTGGAAAATTATCTCCGAAATGATTACCTGCATTATGTACACGTTGATTCTTCGGTGCATATGAGGAAAATAGGACAGGAACCTATTGAATTTGGACAATATGTGTTGCGAGGGTTACAGCAGATCATTGGTCAGACAATTCTGATACTCATTACCATCATTGCAATACTCATTTTTAATGCCAGCCTCTTTTTGATATTGTTTTCAATTCTTCTACCACCGATATTTCTGATGGGCTATCTGATGAAGAAATGGTTGTCGTCTGCACGAATGAATACAAAGCGGTCAAGCGAAAGGTCAATTCAGCATTTATATGAAGCATTGGGAGGTTTTATTGAAAGTAATATATACGGCAAACAGGATTTTTTTACTAAGCGCTATGTGATCCAACAAAAAAAACTGAACAAAGATCTTTCGGTGCAGCAAAATATTCAGGGAATGCCTTCACGCCTGATAGAAGTTTTTGCCATATTTGGACTGTTTGTGTTGATCTTGATCAATACTGTGTATGCCAATACCATTCAGATCATAACGATCGGTGCTTTTATGGCTGCGGCCTATAAAATAATTCCGGGTATTGTGAAAATATTAAATAGCGCAGGACAAATAAAAACCTATTCGTTTACGATCAAATCTGATAAGCTTTTCCTGCCCAATCCAATTCGTCATTCCGTCAGAGAAATTGCTGCTGTTGCATTCAGTGATATTTCAATTAAATATGAAGACCATATTGTTTTAGAGCATTTTAATATGAAAATAGTCAGCGGTGATCTTGCTGGTATATCTGCCATTTCCGGAAAAGGGAAAAGCACCATCATTCATTTGTTGCTTGGCTTTTTGGATCCCTGCGCGGGAGCAATTTATATCAATGAAGAATTATCCGATGCATCTGAAAGGCAAAGCTATTGGGGGAATATCGCCTATGTAAAACAACAATCTTTTCTTATTCATGACAGCATTGTTAAAAATATTACACTGGACGAAATAGTAGACCAGAAAAAGATGTCGGAAGCGATCGAGATGAGCGGACTGGGAGAATTGCTAGATCAATTACCTGAGGGTTATGATTCGATCATCGAAGAGAATGGAAAAAATATCAGCGGGGGACAAAGACAAAGGATCATGCTGGCAAGGGCCTTTTATAAAGAATTTGATATGCTGATCCTGGATGAGCCTTTTAAAGAACTGGATGAGGCATCAGAAATTAAAATATTGAAACATCTTCAAACAATAGCAGCAAAAAGAAAAATTGTAGTCCTGATAACACATAACGACAGCAGTTTGTCATTCTGCAATAAGCTTATCACGATTGGGGCTTAACAAACAGTTTTATTCTGCAATCAGTTTTGTTGCTAGATCATAAAAATCAGCAGAGATCTTCTCGAATGAGAATTGCTTTTTAAAATAGGCTTCTGCTTGTAAAGAAAATGCATTCCTATCCAGCGCAGTAGCAAATAAAATTGTTTTATACAAAGACACAGCATTTCCGGTTTCGGAAATAAAACCATATTTGCCGTTATCAATTGATTTTAAGGAGGCCGGAATATTTGATACGATCGGGATACAACCGCAGGCCATGGCTTCAATAACAGAAAACCCGGCGCTTTCTTTAAGACTTGCAGAAATAAGATAATCGGCTGCACTATACCAGGTCTCTAATGTAGTGTATTCTTTTTTTCCATGTAAGTATACATTTTTTTTCAGGAGCTCAGATCTGCTAATGAACGATTGTACCTGTGACAGCAATTCATCAGTTTGATAAATAAGATGCAAAGCACAATCTGTATTTTGAAATAGATATCTTTCAAAAGCTTTTAAAATAGTAAATGGATCTTTGTTCTCATTCAATCTTCCTACAAATAAAAAATTGGTAGTACTGGTCATTCCAGTAATTTGTTTCGAAAGGATCTTATCCTGCTTTACAAAATGGGTGGATGCCAAACCCAAAGTTTTACACTTCTGTCTGTCAACAATGATCTTTGCTTTTAGCCAGGGTTCTGCATTTTCGATAGTTGTAAAATGATAGCTGTCGATACAATGGTCTGCGGTCTTTTGAACGATCCTTTTGATCCTGCCAAATGGATTATCTGCATGGTGTTCTGCAATGATCTTTGTTGCTGCAGGAAGAAACTGTTTCAACTGGATGATCTGAAAAGAAAAATGAAGGCCAAATACCAGAACAATATCAGGCTTTACTTTTTTTACTGCATGATGCAATGAAAACGGAAAAGCTGAACCCCCTGCTTTTGTTTTAAGACAATGATACTGTACATTATTGATCAAACTTATTCCAGTATAGCCGATCCGAATAAAATAATGCACTTCTGCTTTTTTTGCCAGCGCCTCCAATATTCCTACCGAAGGTGCGATCTTTTGTATCCATTCTTCAGGTGAATGATAGTTAGGAAGAATATTATAATTTAAAAAAGCAATTCTCATATAGGTTGGTAGGGGATGAATGGAAAAGCCGCTTCGGGATAATATTTTTTGATATTGTCAGACAGATGCGGAAGGTTCCCTTTTACATATTTGATCCTGTCATACAATTTTATTTTACTGAATTTCAGTACATCTATGCCGGCATTGTACACCTGTTGTTTTAATTCTTCATCAAATAGTTTTATTGCTCCGTTTTTTATTACCATTAAAATATCTTCCGGATTGAGTTGATAAAAAGCATCCATAGATGAACCGTCTTTTGGAGCTTTTGCTAGTACAAGGTCTGCATCTTTTCCTTTTTTTATTTTGCCACTATTTGTTCTCCAGATATGGGCTGCGGTTACTGTAAGCATATCTAATATTTCTTCATCGGTTGCCATTTGAGTCGATCTTGCCAGTCTCAGATGGTTCCATATATTCCAGTTGGCAGTAAGGGTGGAATCTGTGCCAAAGATCACGCTGGTATTTTGTTTAAGCTCTTTAATGTTAGCAGTTGTTTCCAAAAGAAAGTGATTGGAATCGGGACACCAGACAATGGCTTTAAATCGGGCAGATTGTTTTTTATTCATCGCCACTGCGTGGATACCGATGATCTCTTTATTTAAAATATTCCAATTGATCAGTTGGTTGATCTCTGCATGCGAGAACCTGTCAGTTCCTTCACCAATATGTATGCAATAATGCTGATTGTTTTTAAAGGGATTATTTAGCTTTAATTTCCAGTTTTTTTCAAATTGAATCGAGTGTAAATTTTCTCGTGGTTGAATAACGTCAATGAGCTGATCTGGTATAGTCAAAGCTTTTCCATGATTTACCACAGTAGTTACACCGCAAAGCAGATTCTTGTAAAGACCCCATTGTACCCGTAAAACTTCGGGAATCTTTAGAACAGCATTTATATCGTCCTTATATTCTGAGTGGATATATTCAGCCCATTGGGTATAGTTCTTAAATGTCTTATTTCCGTATTGCGGGAAAAGGTTAAAATCAAGATGGTCATGTGAGTTGATCAAACCGGGAAAAGCGATCGCATCTTCAAATCTAATTTCCAAGCCGTCTCTTCGGTTTGCAAGATCTCTGTTTTGTTCGGTAACGGCATGCAAGATCCCATCTGCTATATGAATCTGAACAAAGGAGTCGTTTAGCAATTTTACATTAGTCAGTAGCATCATCTCGCTTTAAGTGTAAACCATAAATGATGGGAGTACCGTTAAATTTTTCAAATACATGCAATGCATGCTTTTGCTCATAATAATGTTTGTGTTCCTTGTTTATTGTTATTTCTTCTTCAGCAGCAACCATAAATCCATATTTTCCGGCTATTAGTTTTATGGATTCAATACTGTGAATAAAATTTTTTACGGTCACCTGTCTTCTCCCTTTTTGAAAAGTACGTTTACCGCCCTTTGCTAAAGCAACAGGATGGAAATCGGTGATGATGATATCACTTTTTTGTTTGGCTATTCTGAACCAGGCCTCTAATGTGGTAGTAAGATCTTCAATATGCGCAATGGTAAGTGTAGATATGATCAGATCGAATGAAGCAGTAGGAACCCTGTCAAATAAGGAACTGGTGATTTTATGCGTTATTGCAGCGGGAAATTTTTGACGCAGTTGTTCAAGCATGCCACCCGAAACATCAAACCCGGATACGATGGCCGGCTTTTGATCCAGGATCTTTTGCCAGTGTCTACCCGTACCGCAGCCAATATCGGCAACTATTTTATTTTCAATATCAAGTTTATGGAG
>CAIMKO010000613.1 GCA_903841915.1 uncultured Chitinophagaceae bacterium
ACTATGCAAGCTTTTACAGGTGTAAGAAATTGTGTTTTGTTACTGGCTACGGTTGGTGCAATGACTTCCTGCAATTTTATGAAGAAAAAGCCGGAAAGATCCGCTACAACGGGCTGGAATTACAACGATAAAACACAAGGCAATTTCAGTGTTGCTAAACCCCATGATATTAAAACGGCTCCGGGTTTAGTATTTGTGCAGGGCGGAACATTTACCATGGGCGCCACACAGGAAGACGTAATGGGCGATTGGAACAATATTCCGAAACGCGTTACTGTGAATTCTTTTTTTATCGACAAGACCGAAGTATCCAATGTTGCCTATCGCGAATATCTATACTGGCTGAATAATGTATTTAGCGATCCGCAATACGAAAAACTAATAGACGGCGCTAAACCGGATACCCTGGTTTGGAGAAGCGAATTGTCTTATAATGAACCTTATGTGGAATATTATTTCCGCCATCCTTCTTATAATTATTATCCGGTGGTGGGTATTACGTGGAAACAGGCCAGCGATTATTGTATCTGGAGAACGGACCGTGTGAACGAATTGGAACTGATCAATAGACAATATATCAACAGAAATAATGTAAAAACTGAAATGAATGGCGGTGGTCAGGAAAACTTTAATACCAAATCTTATTTGATGGGTGAGTACCAGGTTCAGCCGGGTAAATTGGCTACCTCAAAATCAAATCCTTTAAAAGATGCACAGGGCAGACCAAGAACCAGTGTAAGATTTGATGATGGTATTCTTTATGGGGATTATCGTTTACCTACAGAAGCAGAATGGGAATATGCCGCTTATGGCTTTATCATAGAAAACCTGCAAAGAAAACCCAATGCCAAACAACGTGGTGAAGAAGTGTTGGCCAACAAACAGATCTATGCCTGGGGTAATGATGGCTTCGACAATCTTCGTTCTACCCGTCACGGAGCTTTTCAGGGTGCTTTCTTAGCAAACTTCAAACGCGGTACCGGTGATAACATGGGTGTTGCAGGTGGTTTGAATGATAATGCAGCTATCCCCGCTGAAGTAACTTCCTTTGCTCCTAATGGATTTGGTTTATACAATATGAGCGGTAATGTGAGCGAGTGGGTAGCAGATGTATTTAGACCATTAACCAGTCTGGAAGCAGATGATTTCAATCCATTCCGCGGTAATAAATTCCAACATGTTGATATGACCAAAGAAGAAGGAAGCCGACGCGACAGTTTAGGCCGCATCATCATGGTTCCTGAATCTGATTCTGCATTGAAAGGAAGAAGAAACTACCAACATTCTTATGCTGTCAATTTCTTAGACGGTGATTCTTCCAGCAATATCTCTTACGGCTATGGCTTAACAACTTTGATCTCCGATAAATCAAGAGTGATTAAAGGCGGTAGTTGGAACGACAGACCTTATTGGTTAACACCTGGTTCACGTCGTTTCTTAGAAGAAGATCAAAGCAGTAGCACCATCGGTTTCCGTTGCGCCATGACGCATTACGGTGCTTCTGAAGGAACTTCCAAAAAATCTAAAACTGGTAACTTCTTCCCTGCAAGAAGAGCTAAAAAATAAGGTAAAGGTTACAGCATGTTCTGATTGTTTCAGAACAAGAGACCATCCATTGAACGTGGATGGTTTTCTTTTACCCCCTATAGCCCCAGAGGGGCGACATTACGGTAGTAGTTAAAATGGTCCAGTGCATATATTAAGCCCCAGCGGGGCGGTATTATGGTAGAAAGATTAATCAAGAGAAACCCTTCAGCCCCGGAGGGGCAGCATTATGGTAGACAAATTAATCAAGAATAATTCATTAGCCCCGGAGGGGTGGCATTTTGGTAGACAAATTAATCAAGAGGAATCCCTAACAGCCCCAGAGGGGCGGCATTATAATCCTATCAATTATAAAATTCAAACAAGTATTTGTCTTTATAAGCGATTTCAAAATCGTCAAGCATTTTGATATACTCCTCTTCGAAAGATTTGGTTCGATGATGTTCTTCCTGATTTGAGATATAATTGATTATAATATTCCGCTGGCTTTTCGCATAAGAAAATGCAGCATACCCTGCCTGCCATTGAAATTTTCCTTTTATAAACTTTTGTTCATTAACCCATTTGCTGCTATTGGCTTTTACAGCACTCATGAAATCGGCAATACTGATATTGACAGGCATTCCAAATAATATGTGTACATGATCCTTCCATCCACCCACGGCTAAAGATTTTGCCCCTTTGTTTGTAATGATGCCGGAAATGTATTGGTGTAAATCATTACGCCAATCTTTGGTTATAAAGTTGCCTCTGTCTTTTACAGCAAATACAGCATGAATAGTTATTTGAGAATATGTATCAGGCATAAAGAATATTGGACTGTAGCTGGAAATAATAAGTCCAAATTAGATAAATAACTCATGTTATTTGTAATGATTAATCAATTTTTTTACTAGGTAAATACTGATGAATGCAGAGAAAGAAATGATTGGGCAAAATAATGTCGCCCCTCCGGGGCTTAAGTTCATCCGTCCGTTTATGTATGTTACCATAATTTCAGCCCGCTGGGCTTTTTTCATTCCGTACATTAATTTGCATACATGTATCCCAACCCCGGAGGGATGATATTTTTATAGCTAAAAATCAATAGAAAACCCTAAGCCCCTCCAATGGAGTCCTATGGACAGCGGGGCGGCATTATGGTAGTCCATACATCAAGTCTTGACTGATACAATATTAATGTCGCCCCGCTGGGGCTGATGTCACTTATTTCATCAATTTTTCTACCATAATACCGCCCCTCCAGGGCTCAAGTATTAGTTGAAAAAAGTGATTTTTATAAGAACAGAATGCCGGAATGGATAATCAATGAAAAGGAATTTCTATTATAAATGATCCAGCAATCAATAAAAGAAAAGCCCAGAGGGCTGATATTTTGGTAGCGAATACAAAATAGAAATCCCTAAGCCCCGGAGGGGCGACATTATTTATTCACGCCTATTAGATATTGAATTCCTATTTTTTTACTATAAATCATTCAACATTCAAGAAAATCTTTCCAATCTCTTTTTAATTAAAGAAATATACTTTTGAAACAAATTATTGATCAGTGACCATCGAACAATTGTATCAGATCTATCAGTTACACCCTTCTGTTCAAACAGACACACGCAAATTGCAAAAGGGAGATATTTTCTTTGCACTGAAGGGACCCAATTTCAATGCCAACGAATTTGCTTTACAAGCTTTGGAACAGGGTGCGGCTTTTGCTGTAATTGATGAAGTAATTGATATAACGGATGAGAGATTAATAGTGGTAGATGATGTGTTGGATACTTTACAGCAACTCGCAAAACAACATCGGCAACAATTTGATATCACTTTTATTGCCATCACAGGAAGCAACGGCAAAACAACCACCAAGGAATTGGTTAATGCAGTATTATCGTCACATTATAAAACATACACCACACAGGGCAATCTCAATAATCATATCGGAGTACCGCTTACTATTTTAAGTGTACAAAAAGATGCAGACTTTGCAGTGATCGAAATGGGTGCCAATCATCAGAAAGAAATTGCAAGCTATTGTGCCTATACATTGCCAACCCATGGCATCATTACCAATTGCGGTAAAGCACATCTGGAAGGTTTTGGCGGTGAGGAAGGAGTGAGAAAGGGCAAAGGTGAATTGTTTGATTTTCTACGTGAGCATGACGGCACTGCTTTTATATATAAGAATTTTAATTATCTGCAAACAATGGCCAAGGGCATTCAACATGTGTTTACCTATGGAACGAAAGATGCGGCACTGACGGGAACTGTAAAACAAAGCGATCCCTTTTTGGAACTAGCACTTAGTACCGGAACAAATATTTCTTCGCTGCAAACACAATTGGTAGGTGATTATAATTTGCCGAATGTTTTATGTGCTATTGCAGTGGGCAAATACTTTAAAGTACCCGAAGAAAAGATCAAAGCTTCCATTGAAAATTAT
>CAIMKO010000614.1 GCA_903841915.1 uncultured Chitinophagaceae bacterium
AACTAGTAACTGATGCACATTTTGAAGGAACAGGAAAATTAAATGAACAATATTTAAGTGCGTACTATGATTTATATACTTCGTATGTAAATGGATTTGGCTCTATGTTTTTAAAATTCGAACCATCAGGAAAAGTTGCAAGGGGTAGACTTTTTTTTCGTGACACAAGAAATGACAATGTGATAGGAATGGCAAAGATGGACATAAAGATGAAAGTTGATTAAGATAATTGC
Organism: uncultured Chitinophagaceae bacterium; assembly: GCA_903841915.1. Classification (GTDB taxonomy): domain Bacteria; phylum Bacteroidota; class Bacteroidia; order Chitinophagales; family Chitinophagaceae; genus CAIQDX01. The sequence continues at coordinate 234 of CAIMKO010000614.1, forward strand.
CTGCCACCAATAACTAAGTTTTCGTTGCGCCCAACGGGCGAACAATGAAAACTTAGTTGAACGAAACCGGTAAAATGGAACACTGTTATTTATTATGGAGTTATCGTTTTTGTTTTGTTGGGTTTACAGGTGGTTTCATGGGCTATTTTAGGTGGAAGTATTTTTTCATGGATTGATAAGCATTGAGTTTAAGTCCAAAATGCTTGTACAGGCATAAAGAATCCCTTACCCGTTAGCGGCTAACGAGTGCAGGAATGTTTGTCCGTAAAATATTTTTCAGGAGGGCCTCTTTTACCAAATACTTCTATGGTTATCAGTATACCTGTTTTGCAGCATGGACATTTGTGTAGATGTGTTTTTACCACATTAATGGGCGGCTTTACTTTCAGGCTTTGTTGCAAGGCTTGTAGTTTTCCCCGTTTCCAACTACTGCTAAGTATGCCGTAGTGTCGTATCCGAACAAATCTTTGTGGTAGGATATGCATTGAAAACCGCCTTGTAAATTCATCATTGGTAAGCTCCATTGTATCTACCTTGCCACCTTTATTGTAATCTTTGTAACGGAAGGTGGTGGTTTGATTGGTTACATTTTCTATCCGATGATTGCTGATGGCTACTTTATGGCTGTAACGGCCAAGGTATTCAATTACCTGCTGTGGTCCTCCAAAAGGACGTTTGGCATATACCACCCATTCTTTTTGAAATAAGCTTTCTATCAAAGCTTTATCTTCTATATCGGCTGCACGAAGTGCTGCTACATATTTGGCACGAAAAACTTTGCTTAATGCCTTTGTTGAAAACAGGTATTTATTGGTGCGCAGTTTCTTTCGCCAGCATCCCTTTTCGTCAATACCACCACCTGGTACAATGCAGTGCAGATGAGGATGTAAACTCAGGGTTTGCCCCCATGTATGCAGAATACAGGTCATGCCCATTTGCATTCCTGCCTGAAGACCAAACTGATTTAGTGTTTTCCATACGCATTCAAACAAAGTATTATAGACCAGTGAAGGTTTGTATATTGCCAGAGGGTTCAGTTCGTGCGGAAGGGTAAATACCACATGATAATAAGTACAGGGCAACAGTGCATTTTTCTGTTGCTGTATCCACTCTTCCCGTTTATGACCCTGACATTTGGGACAATGACGGTTACGGCAACTATTATAACTAATATGTATAGTACCACAATCATCACAAGCATCTATATGCCCACCCAATGCTGCTGTACGGCAATAGCCGATAGCCCTGAGTGTCTTTTGCTGATGAACAGGAAAGCCACTGATATCAGTATTGCGCAGTACATCGGCTACTTCCCACTTCGGCTGCATAAGGTAAATACTTTATCCAATGGACTTTGTGGTAATTGTTCCGGTATTTGGCATACATGCAGGTATTCCATCGTGGTTTCTATGTTGGCATGACCTAATAATTTTTGTACGCTTACAATATTGACTCCATCTTCCAGCAAATGAGTAGCATAAGTGTGACGTAGGGTATGCGTATGTACATCTTTAATGATACCTGCTTGTCGGGCAATTGTTTTTACTACCCATTGAACACCCCGCTGACTATAGCGACTATCAAAATCACCTCCCGCTGTTTCAACAGACTGGCCATGAAAGAGATAATCTTTGGGATGTTCGGCAGCAATGTATTTTTGAATACCCCGAATAAGGTGTTCGCTCAATGGTACATAGCGGTCTTTTTTGCCTTTGCTTTGTACGATATGTAGTAGCTTTCGGTGGAAGTCCATATCCTTCAGGCGAATATTGCGCACTTCCATACAACGAAGACCACAACCATACAGCAGACCAATAAGAAGGCGGTGCTTCAGGAGTTTTGCTGATTGCAGCATAAACCATATCTCTTCACGACTTAAAATAACAGGCAGTTTTTTGCTTTTAGGTATTGAGGGTAACTGAAGATACTCATAAGGCAAACTTTCTGTTTTCAATAAGAAACGAAGTCCATAAACGGTATATTTGAAATAGGTTTGAGAAGGTGTCTTACTGCGCTTTTGCAGTTCAAACAGATAGTCCTTTACCTGTTCAGGATTCAGATCTGTGGGAAGACATTGAAAGTGCAAAGCAATAGCTGCTACATGGCGACTGTAGTTATCAAAGGTTCGGGGACTTCTGCCTAAAATAGAAATATTTCTTTCAAAACGGGATAACAAATTGTCAAACCCGATAACTTCGCGACAGGCTCGATGGAGGAATTTATTCCACCTTAGTTCTTCCGGCGATTTTTTTTCGTTGCCATAAATTTAATTTTATTTAGAAGCTAAGATACGGTTTTGCTGCGGAAGGGCTACCGTAGGTTTAGTTCAACAGGGGTATTTAGCAATAGCAGTGGCGACGGAATAAACATCAACTTCAGTTCTTTCTTTTGGCTTCTGTTTGGGGCTGACGTAACACTTTTGAACAGCAGTTCTTATATTTGGCTTTTGGAACAGTATGGAGCTTTGGTTATCAGCGGACGTAACATTCTTGCCCTGCCATCGCGATACCTGTCCGTTGTGTGCTATGCGTGTTTGGTCGTTTATAA
>CAIMKO010000615.1 GCA_903841915.1 uncultured Chitinophagaceae bacterium
GTATTGCTACGATCCGTAAAGCCATTCGTCACCGTAAATTAAAATGGAAGGATATCAATGCAAGAGTGAAGAAGGTCTTGCTTACGAAATACAATCTGGGATTGAATCAGATCAAACCGATCGAGACAGAGAATCTCGTTGCTGACTTAAATGTTCAAACAAAAAAGATCGATGAATTGGTTTCTAAGAATGCATTAACCTTATTAAGATTGAATAACCAAAGCCTTGTTCCTTTATCCGGTAAGGTTGCAGGGAATGAGCCAAAAAAGATCGCATACATTTCGATCGGTGCAGCAAAAGAAACTGCGATTGCTGCAAGATTGAGAACAGAGAATAATGCTGATGTTTATTTATTTGGCAGCAAAGCTTCTATCGGTAATCAGGTGATGGATGACCTGCACAAAGTGATCCCTATAGATAAAAGTGACAGCAGCGGCGCTGATAAACTGATACAATCTATCAAAGAAAAAAAATACGATGCCGTTGTGATCGGACTGCATAATTACAGCAGAAGGCCCGCCAATAATTTTGCTTTAAGTAAAGCATCCGTTTATCTGATCAATCAATTACAACAACTCGAACAGAGCGTTACACTGGTATTCGGCAATCCTTATGCGATCAAGAATTTTTGTGATGCACCTAATCTATTGGCCTGCTATGAAGATGATGATATCACACAACTGGCTGCGGCAGATTGGTTACAGGGAAAGATCCAGGCCAAAGGAAAATTAACGGTCACTGTTTGTGAACATTTAAAATTCGGTAACGGGATCATTTACAATAATTATTTCCCAGCTGTAACTCCTGAATCAGTTGGAATGAGTTCGGAAAAATTAGCCATCATTGATTCCATTGCGAATGATGGTGTACTAAAGACAGCTTATCCCGGCTGTGTTGTATTGGCAGCAAAAGATGGTAAGATCGTTTACCAGAAAGCATTTGGTTATAAGAGCTCTGATAAAAAAGAAGCCATGAATACCGATATGGTCTTTGATCTGGCATCGGTAACAAAAGTTTCTGCCACTACTGTTTCGGTCATGAAATTGTATGAAGAAGGAAAATTGGATATCAATAAAACGATCGGCGATTATTTAAGCTGGACGAAAGGAAGCAATAAGGCAGATCTGAAATTGAAAGACATTTTATTGCATCAGGCGGGATTAAAGGAGTTCATTCCTTTTTATCGTGAAGCAATTGATACAGCAACAGGCGAACCAAACTGGAATATCTTTTCAAAAGTTGAAGATGAACAACACCAGTTTCGTGTTGCCCAAAGCCTGTATGTGCGCAATGACTGGGAAGACACACTTAACAAAAGAATGCTGCAAAGTAAATTAACAGCACCCGGCAGATATATATATAGTGATATGGATTTTATTTTCCTGGGTAAAATTGTACAAGCCATCAGCGGCAAACCTTTGAATGAATATGTAAGAGAAACTTTTTATCTGCCTTTACAAATGAAAAGCACCGGGTTCCTTCCGAGAGAAAGAATGCCTTTGGAAAATATTGTTCCTACAGAATTGGAAAAACATTTTCGTCAGCAATTATTGCATGGTGATGTACACGATGAAGGTGCTGCCATGTTTGGAGGTGTTGCCGGCCATGCAGGATTATTCAGTAATGCTTACGATCTGGCACAATTGTATCAAATGCTCTTGAACGGAGGCGAATTGAATGGCGTTCGGCTATTGAAAAAAGAAACCATCGATCAGTTCACTGCTTACAACAGCGATGTAAGCCGCAGAGGTTTGGGTTTTGACAAACCGGAAAAGGACAATGCAACCCGGAAAGTAGCATATCCTTCTAGATCAGTTTCGCCTGAAACCTTTGGTCATACGGGATTTACGGGCACCTGTGTTTGGGTAGATCCAAAGTATAATTTGGTCTATATTTTCCTGTCTAGTCATGTTAACCCGACTCGAGATAATAATAAATTAGGTCAGCTCAATATCCGTCCAAAGATTCAGGAAGCCATTTATAATGCTATTATGAAGTAACCATATAAACATTGTTTACAGAAATACGAAAAGAATACCTTCGTATGAAGCAGTAATACTTTTTTAAGATTGAAAATTAAATTAGCAAAGTTGTCAGGCTGAGCTTGTCGAAGCCGATTTAAAAAAGGTTTTCGTTAATCACACTTCGACAAGCTCAGTGTGACAATGAAATTTGCATTTTTAAATACCTTATAAATGAAAATAGCTCATAACTATTGCGTTTATATTGTTAAGTGCAGTGATGACAGTTATTATACTGGAATAACAAATGATCTGGAACGTCGTTTATTTGAACACAATTCAGGTTATGTGAAAAATTGTTACACTTTTGAAAGAAGGCCTGTAGAATTAAAATATTACTGTCATTTCTTTGATGTAAATCAGGCAATAACTTGGGAAAAACAATTAAAAGGTTGGAGCAGAAAAAAGAAAGAGGCTTTATTTAAAGAGGATTGGGGAGAAATAAAAAAGTTGGCTAAATCGAAGAATAACAAAAATGGCGGGTAATTTGTAAATCGGTTGTCAGGCTGAGCTTGTCGAAGCCGATTTAAAAAAGGTTTTCGTTAATCACACTTCGACAAGCTCAGTTTGACAATGAAATTTGCATTTATAATAAACAGTACTTCAAAATAAATAACATGAGAAAGTTTTTTCGGCAGGCAGTATATGTAATCATGATCGCATCGGTCATCACTTCCTGTTCTTCCAAAGGGCCCAAAGAAGCAGTGCTGATACCGAAAGATGCGGTATTTGTTTCTGCAATGGATGCGGGTTCTCTGCAAGACAAATTAAAAGTGCTGAATATTAATGTCGACAGTATCATTGATAAAGTATTTGAGAATGATTCTGCTAAAGCAAAACATAAACAGTTAGTCAAGGATTTTAAGGAATGCGGTATTGACTGGAATGCTAAATTCTTTGTTTTCGCTACTAATAAGAAGTTGTCCGATAATATGCAGGGTATGAGTGTTAACCTGATCGCCCCATTAAAGGATTCAGCCAAACTGCTTGCTTTTATTCGCAAGGCCGATGAACTGAAAGACAGGAAAGTGATCCATGAAAAAAAATACAGTTACCTACAGTTGAATAACAGCAGTATCATCAGTTGGACCGATAAGAATATCATTGCCACTTATTATCATTACACAGAAACAAAAAGCTGGAAGCTGGATTCTGTGATGCATACCGGTCAGCCTACTATCGATAAAGTGGATGAACTGAAAAGACAGGTCAATACTTATTATACACAAGCCGAGACTGAATCATTGGCTTCGCTGCAAATATTCACTGATCTATTCAAGGAAAAAGCAGATGCCTATGCTTTCAGTACTACCAACAGTAGTTTAAGCGCATTAAGTGCCATGCCTTTTCAGATCCCTAAATTGACAGAGTTGTTGCAAGACAATTACTCTACTTCAACATTTAGTTTTGATGAAGGAAAGATCACTGCAAAAGCTAATTTCTTTCCGAATAAAACACTGAGCGCCATTTTTAAGAAATATACAGGCGCCACTGTGAATACGTCAATGATCGAAAATTATCCTTCACAAAATATCAATGGACTGATGTTGCTTTCTTTTAATCCGGAAATATTTGACGGTATCATGAAAGAACTGGATGTTGATGCTTTGGTTAACGGTTATCTGGAAAAAGCGAATATCACTACTGCCGATCTGTATAAATGTTTGAAAGGCGATATTGCTGTTGCAGTATCAGATCTTAATCTGGATAACTTCAGAGAAAACAAAACCGATTCAAAAGCACCTTATATGAAAATGGTGTTCAATGCAGCCATCGGTGACAGAGCAAGTTTCAATAAGATCATGGACAAAGCTGCTGAAAGCGGTTTCGTTGTGAAAGAAAAGAATACGTATAAATCAAGCTCATTGATGCAGGTATTCGGGATCTATATGCATGTAGACGATAAGAATATGATCGTTGCAAGTGATTCTTTGACCTATGCTCAATATGTCAGCAAATCGAGCAAAGCCAATATCAGTGCCGATGTTATGAGTCAGATCAAAGGCAAATCCGCAGCAATGTATGTGAATATTGAAACTGTCATTGAAAGCTTTAAGACCAATAAAATGTCTGCAGGCGACAGTTCTACATTCACAAATGCCAAAGCAACATTCAAAGACATGATCGCCACCAGTAGTAATTACGACGGATCGAAGATCGCCAGTGAAATGAGCCTGCGTTTAAAGAATGAAAAACAAAACAGTCTGGTTACTTTACTGAGCCTGTTTACCAATATTAGTAATCGCATTGTAAAGAATCATCAAAAAGATGATTCTTTCGAAC
>CAIMKO010000616.1 GCA_903841915.1 uncultured Chitinophagaceae bacterium
TATGACATAGGCGATGGTGTTGCAGGTTTGGAATGGAGCTCCAAAATGAACAGTATCGGTGGTGAAGTTTTGGAGGGTATTCAAAAATCAATTGCAGTTGCTGAAGATAAATTCAAAGGATTGGTGATCGCCAATGATGGTGCTAATTTCAGTGCAGGTGCTAATGTTGGAATGATCTTCATGCTAGCTATTGAACAGGAATATGATGAACTGGATATGGCCATTCGCATGTTCCAGAATACCATGATGCGTTGCAGATATTCTTCTATTCCTGTGGTGGTTGCACCACATGGATTAACATTGGGTGGCGGTTGTGAAATGAATTTACATGCTGATAAAATTTGTGCTGCTGCTGAAACATATATCGGTTTGGTGGAATTGGGTGTTGGATTGATTCCCGGTGGTGGTGGCACCAAAGAATTTGTATTGCGTGCAAGCGATGAATTACACAATGACGAACCCGAAACCAATACCTTAAAAGAAAGGTTCTTTGCCATTGCAACAGCAAAAGTTGCAACATCAGCACAAGAAGCTTATGATATGGGTATTTTAAGAAAGGGGCATGATGAAGTAGTAATGAATATCGGAAGAAGGATCGCAGAAGCTAAAAAGTCAGTCATTGAAATTTATGATCAAGGATATACTATGCCGCAACAGCGTAAAGACATTAAAGTGTTGGGACGTTTAGGATTAGGTGCCATGCTTGCCGGTATCAATGGTATGTGGCGAGGTGGTTATGCAACCGATCATGATGCATTGGTAGCACGCAAATTAGCATATGTAATGTGCGGCGGTGATCTGAGCGAACCAACATTAGTAAGCGAACAATATTTATTGGATCTTGAACGCGAAGCATTCTTAAGCTTATGTGGTGAAAAGAAAACACTGGAAAGGATTCAGAGTGTATTGAAGAGCGGAAGACCGATCAGGAATTAAAAATTAAGAATTAGTAATTAAGAATTAAATCGTTAGAATATTTCTGACGCTTTTTTATTTCTATTCACCCGACTTGGAAGAAAAACGAAATTGATACCATTCTGTTTCTTCTGTTGGCCTTGCATTATTTTGCTGATTGTTGTAGTTGCCTTGTCGGCGCATACCACCGCCTAAACCAATACCAACTCCCCCCATTCCAAAACCACCAAAACCCGCACCTACACTAACCCTTGGCTGCAACACAGCTCCATTATTATGCGCTACATAATTATTCTGGCTTTTTTTTAAAGAGATTTCATCTTCATGCACAACAATACCGATACTGAAATTTCTTCTCAGATTCTTTGCTGTTAATCCATTCTCCAAAACATAATTAAGAGGAATGACTGCTTCATAGACCAATCCGCTGTCAGCACTCGTTTTTAATCCCAATTGAATCTTACTGCGTTTATCTTTCACCGAAAACTGACCATCTTCCAATTCAAAGAAACCTTTTACATTATAAACATCAGCTTGCTGGGCCAAAGAATGTTTATTGCTCAAAGTGTCCGGTAATATAGGCCTGCCATTGCGCGCAACTGGGTTTGAATTACTGATCCTTCTCTCAGGGAAACTAAGTGATACATTTTTATTGTTCTCGCCCTTCGCATCAAAATAAATGCTGACACCAGATTTTAATATCCTGTGCTGCATTTCATCATCGTTGGTGATCATCACAACATAAATATTTTTCTTATCGTTCGTTACATTATACGACAAAGTATAGTCCTTGTTGGTGAATCTAAGTGGCAATTGCCATTCACTGGTATTGCCATCTGCTGTTACCGGTAATGTCTGGTAATGACCCTGTGGCGCATCATTATGTGCACAGGACAGCAAGAAGGCCATCAAGAAAAGGGGCAGGATATACCGCATTGCTTTCATATCAATAGAATTTGCTTTTACTTAGGCCAGCAATTTAGAGGAGGTTTAAAAAAAAGAAATGCTAAAATAGGTTAAGCAGAAATGTTAAAAGTTAAAGTGCTATTTTACGCCATTATTATCCACAGCAAGAACAGGTGTAGCACCTAGTTTTTTAATTACCTGCATCACTTTAATGGTAGTACCTAGATGAGATGTGCTGTCACCGTTAATTACTACAGAAGGTTTATCTGTTTCTTTGGCGAGAAATGTTTTTAACTCTGTTTCCAATTGATCAAAGGGGATATTCTTTTGTCCGATATAAATGTTCTGGTCCTTATCAACGGTGATCACAACAGTTTGTTTTGCCTTGGTATCGCTTTTTGCTTTGGGGTTAGAAACTTTGATCACATTGGGATTGGCGAGGGTTGACACAATGAGAAAAAATAATAACAGAATGAACAAAATATCGTTCAATGCACCGGTATGCACTTCGGGATGTCTTCTGAATCTGCTTTTGATGTTCATTGTAAAGTTTAAAAGGTTTAATAAGTTTAACAGGTTTAAAGTTGCCAACGTTTTAAACATTGAACTTTTAACTTTTTAAACTTACCGTGTTGGTTCCTGCAAAATATCAATAAACTCTGCACTTGCCATTTCCATTTTATTGGCCGTTTTATCAATTTGTGTGGTCAGATAATTATGTCCCACATAAGCGATCAATCCAATGATCAAACCTGTTGCACTCGTTACCATTTTTGTATAGATACCACCTGCAATCGTGTTCAAAGTATATTCACCAGTTGACGCAATACCATAAAATAATTGAACCATTCCAATGATTGTTCCAAGGAAACCAAACATAGGTGCAATACCTGCCACCAGTGATAAAATATTCAGGTTACGTTCCATTTTATACATTTCCAGTTTACCCACATTCTCCATACTTTTTTCAATGGCGTCGATGGGTTTGCCGATACGCTGTAACCCCTTATCGATCATTCTTGCAACGGGATTATCGGTGTTCTTCGACAGGCTTCTGGCGGCTGTTACATTTCCATTGATGATATTATCACGAATGATGTTCATGAAATTGCCTTCGATCTTGGATGCTTTGCGAATAGCGATCATCCTTTCAAAAAAAACAAATATGGCGATAACCAGCAACAGATACAAAGGATACATGATGGCGCCACCTTTCTGAAGCATATCCCACATCGATATCTTTTCGGGTGCTGCAATGGCAGCAGCAGCTTTATGCAAAGTATCTACTGCATTATTTATACCCACTTGAAGAAAATAAAACATGTTGATGATTTTGTGTGATACTAAAGTAACAAGTTACACAAAGGAACTGTTCTGCTGTGAATAAAATTGTTATAGTTTAATTTTTAGGAAAGCTTTTGCACATTAAGAGAGAAGATGGAAGGTAGAAGGTGAATTTTACATTAAAATTCAAGATTCTATTTTGTTACAGCTAAATGATTTCTTAAGCTGTTAAGACGTTGTATATTTTTACTTTCTATTCATTTATCATCCCGCATTTATAAAATAAGAAAGGAGACAGCAAAATGCTATCTCCTTTCTTCTATCATCTACATTCTAAAAATCATTTCGCATTCACTTCTTTCAACTTCATCATAGCAATGATCTGACGCATATTATTTTCCATGCCTTCAGGACTTCCGTCTAAGAATATCACATTGCCTTTACCAAATTCTGCAAAATTTTTAATGGCTTCTGTCCACATGCTGAACAAAATAACA
>CAIMKO010000617.1 GCA_903841915.1 uncultured Chitinophagaceae bacterium
GGTGTATGAATATTCCGAATCTTTTTTTCATCACCTGATCGGGGCTCATGGGTATTGCCATTTCAATTTCTGCAATATCCCATTCCTGCCAGGCACCCTTGTATAACCAAACCCAGCAATCTTTTATCCAGGCTTCACCTTGGGCTTTCAAGCGGTGCATACTTTCAAATATAACATCCAGACAAACCTTATGTGTTCCATGTGGGTCGGCCAGATCTCCTGCACAAAATATCTGATGCGGTTTTAATTTTGCAAGCAACTCCATGGTGAGCAGAATATCCTCCTCACTCATCGGATTCTTTTCTACTTCTCCTGTTTCATAAAAAGGAAGGTTTAGAAAATGAATATTTGTATCCGGTATTCCGATATATCTGCAGGTTGCTTTTGCTTCACATCGTCTGATCAATCCTTTAATAGAACGGATCTCCTGTGTATCCATCTGATTCTTCTTCTTGGAAGTAATGAAATCAGCTGCATTGGTTAATACCTGTTTGCTTTTATGATTGTCAATTCCGAATTGCTCTTCAAATCCAACAGCGAAATCAAGAAACCTTGTAACAAATTCATCTGTTACTGCAATATTGCCGCTGGTCTGATAAGCCACATGCACGTCATGTCCCTGATCATGCAATCGCATGAATGTGCCACCCATACTAATAATATCATCATCGGGGTGAGGTGAAAATATCAAACAGCGTTTTGGATGTGGGTCACTTCTTTCAGGATGTGCCGGAATAATTGCATTTGGTTTACCACCCGGCCATCCCGTAATACTATCTCTTACCAAATAAAATACCTGAAGATTAATTTCATATGCTTCTCCTTTTTCTACCAAAAGATCACCCAATCCATTTTCATTATAATCATGTGCCGTTAAACTTAAGATGGGTTTGTTGGCTTTTAATGCCATATGCACTACTGCACGTTTGATCATTGCAGGGGTCCATTCACATTCACCGGTCAGCCATGGTGATTTGATTCGTGTTAGATCTGCGGCAGCATTCTCATCTATCACGAAGCTGCAATCATTGTGCTGTTGTAAAATACTGGCTGGAACACTTTCTGTCAAATGACCTTCTACACTTCTGGCAACGATAGGAGCTTTCATGCCCCATGCCATCAATAATATCTTCTTGGCTTTTAAAATAGTACCGATACCCATTGTTATGGCCATTCTTGGCACCTGAGAGATATTTTGAAATTCATACGCATTGGCAATACGAGTGATATTGTCCAATGATACCAATCTCGTTTTTGAAAAGATACTGGAACCCGGTTCATTAAAACCGATATGCCCGTTATTACCGATACCCAATATCTGAAGATCGATACCTCCAACAGCATCGATCTGTTGTTCATACTTCAAACAATGTTTCTTGATATCTTCTTTGGGTAATGCACCATTGGGCATATGAATATTGGCAGGATCAATATCAATATGATTGAACAGATGTCTGTGCATGAAACTCCAGTAACTCTGCAATGCTTCACGTTCTAAAGGATAGTATTCATCCAGATTGAAAGTAATCACGTTTTTAAAACTCAAGCCTTCTTCTTTGTGCTGGCGCACCAATTCGGCATAAACGCCAACCGGTGTTGCGCCGGTAGCCAGGCCTAAAACCGCTTTCTCATTTTTTTCGGCCTTGGTGAGGATAAGTTTTGCTATCCGGTTTGCAACCGCCAAAGACGCTTGCAGCTGATTGGGGTAAAC
>CAIMKO010000618.1 GCA_903841915.1 uncultured Chitinophagaceae bacterium
AATTGCCGGGTATTGTATTGAACTATTCGCAACCTATTAGAGATAATGTGGAAGAAGCGGTTGCAGGAGTTAATGCCGCATTGGCTGTAAAAATATTCGGTACTGATTTTAATACATTGGATAGTTTATCGAAACAGGTTGCAAAACAATTAAGAACTGTTCAAGGAATTGAAGATCTGGGAATCTTAAAAAATCTGGGACAACCCGAATTCCGAATTGAATTAGATCAGGAAAGAATGGCATTGTATGGAGTAAACACTGCCGATGCAAACTCTGTCATTGAAATGGCGGTAGGTGGAAAAGCTGCAACAGAATTATATGAAGGCGAAAGAAGATTTGATGTTAGGGTTCGTTATCCGAAAGATTTTCGTGACACAAAAGAAAAGATAGAGAACTTGATGGTGCCCTCACAAGACAGCAGTAAAATTCCTCTGAAAGAAATTTCTGATATTGTTACTCTGACAGGTCCTGCATTTATTTATCGCGATAATAACAGCAGATACATTGCAGTTAAATTCTCAATTCGCGGAAGAGATCTCGGAAGTACTATTGCAGAAGCACAACAAAAAGTAAATGCTGCCATTAAATTCCCTACTGCTTATTTCATGACATGGAATGGAGAGTTTGAAAATCAGCAAAGGGCAAGTGCAACATTAGCGAGAGTAGTACCTATTTGTTTACTCGCTATTTTCCTGATCCTGTTTATCACATTCGGCAATGTAAAAGATGCCGTTTTGACCATTATGAATGTGCCTTTCGCCTTGATCGGCGGAATACTGGCATTACATATCACAGGCATTAATTTCAGTATCAGTGCAGGTATTGGTTTTATAGCACTCTTTGGTGTCTGTATTCAAAATGGCGTGATCCTCATCAGCGTCTTTCAAAAGAACCTGACCAATAAAATGCATATTCACGAGGCGATTAAGCAGGGAGTTATTTCGAGAGTTCGTCCTGTTGTAATGACCGCATTAATGGCTGCCATTGGCTTGTTACCTGCAGCTATCAGTACAGGTATCGGCAGTGAAACACAAAAACCATTGGCTATTGTTGTAATAGGCGGATTGGTAACATCTACCATTTTAACGCTTTTAATTCTTCCGGTAATCTATTCTTTGGTATATCAAATGATACATAAAAGAGAAAACAGGAAACTTTTACGTAAACTGGGTGCAGTAGGTCATTAAAAAATAGTAGAAATCAATTAAAAAACAGCCCCAACAATTGTTGGGGCTGTTTTTTAACACAAAGCCATAGTGGTTTGAACTGACAAAGCTTTAATGAATGGATACATTAAAGCTTTGTATCCATCTATTGGAACGATTTTTTCTTACAATGAAGTAATGTATCCATATATTAGAACAATGTATCCTTACAATGAAGCATTGTATCCTTACAATGGAACAATGTATCCTTGCAATAAAGCATTGTATCCATACATTGGAACGATGTATTCATTCAAAGAAACAATGTAGGCTTACAATACAGCTTTGACCGTCCGGTTTAAAGCAGTGATCAGGAAACCTGCTTTGGTTGAGATCTATTTTCACTAATTTTATACATCACTTAGTGTAAATCCTCCCATCATGATCAAGAAAATATTTTTTCCCGTCCTACTCATTTGTAAAGGATACCTTTTAAATTCTTGCACCACTGCAAAGAAACCGGTAATTGATAATACCATTACCAAGACCGCTCCCGCTGTTCCAAAAGCCATGCGTGAATTTCGAGCCACCTGGATTGCTACTGTAGCCAACATCAACTGGCCTAGTAAACCCGGACTTAGTACAGCAGATCAAAAAGCAGAAGCCCTCGTATTGCTCGATTATCTGCAGAAACATAATTTCAATGCAGCCGTCCTGCAGGTAAGACCACAAGCCGATGCCTTATATAAAAGTGATCTGGAACCCTGGAGTTATTATTTAACGGGTGAACAGGGCAAAGCCCCCGATCCTTATTATGACCCATTAGAATTTTGGGTAAAAGAAGCACATGATCGTGGAATAGAACTGCATGTATGGTTAAATCCCTACCGTGCTTATCATCCTAAAGGTGGTAATATTAGTGATCGTTCCATTGTAAAAACAAACCCCAATTTGGTTCTGTATTTAAAAGATGGGTATTGGTGGATGGATCCTTCCCAAAAAGCGGTACAGGATATTACCACTAATGTGGTGATCGACTTAGTGAAACGCTATGATATTGATGGTGTTCATTTCGATGATTATTTTTATCCTTATCCGGAGTATAATCAAAAAGAAGATTTTCCTGACAGCATCAGCTGGACAAAATATCAGCATGATGGCGGTACATTATCCCGTGGTGATTGGCGCCGTAAAAGTGTAAATGATCTGATCGAACGTATTTATAAAGAAATGAAAGCAACCAAGCCTACCGTAAAACTGGGTATCTCTCCTTTTGGAATCTGGCGGCCTGGTTATCCTGAATCTGTTGTTACCGGATTTGATCAGTACGATGTTTTATATGCAGATGCAAAGCTTTGGCTGAATGAAGGATGGTTGGATTATTTTTCTCCCCAATTATATTGGGCCATTAAACGTCCTAATCTAAGTTTTCCTGCATTGTTACAATGGTGGTCATCAGAGAATACGAAGCAAAGACATTTATGGCCGGGAATTTCTGTAGGTCGCGATACCAGTGCTAGAACCGTAGATGAAACATTGAACCAGATCATGATCACCCGCGGCATGCTACCCAATAGTAAGGGCGATGTGCATTGGAGTATTTCATCAGATATGAAAAATACAAACCTGACCAAGGCAATGGATGAAACGGTTTATAAAGATGCTGCATTGGTCCCTGCCAGTCCATGGCTGGATAATATTGCTCCGGACGCCCCTTCTTTCAGCATGAAAAAATCAGCAGATAGTCTGCAGGTCTCTTGGACACATACAAACGAAGCAGATGTATTTCGCTGGGTGATCTATTACAGACAGGGCAGCGTTTGGAACAGTAAGATCTGTAATCGTAACGACCGCAGTTTAGCTTTAAAACTCCAGGGAGGAACAGAAAAAGCGCCTACGGTAATAAATAAGGTAGCCGTAACAGCAGTTGACCGTACAGGCAATGAAAGTAGCAGGAAAGAAACGGATGTGAATTAAAAGAGGGTTTTAGTTTGTTCAAAAATTTCCTTTTTTCAATTCTAATGCCTATTTTGTTGAAAACAATCCATTTCTAACTAACAAACAATCAAAAAACATGAAACAACAATTCACATTGATCAAGGGTTTAAAACTTATTGCTTTCGGCTGCATGCTTTTCATGACTGTTACAATGCTTCACAGTTGTGGAGGCGATAAAGAAACCAAAACAGAAGCTGCTCCTGCAGTTGACAGCACAAAAAAAGATTCTATGGCTCCAATGAAGACGGATACGATGCCTAAAAAAGATACTGGGAAGGGTGATGTACCCAGTAAACCTGATCGTCCAAAATTATAGCCTTATTTATTTTAAAAAA
>CAIMKO010000619.1 GCA_903841915.1 uncultured Chitinophagaceae bacterium
GTAAAAATATTCGAACCATTTGTTGCCCCCAGTGGCCAAGATGCAAACGAAAATCTGCCTGATGCCGAAGAATTTGAGCCCACACCTGCCGCTATAAAAGGGCCAAAACTTACACCTTCAGCAATTGCTGTTTTTGTGGGATCTGTGGTGCCTGATGTTGTGGTTACACCCGAAAATGTATACCCCGCAGTAAAACCCTTGTTTAGGATACAACCTAAACCTGCTGTAACATCATTCGTATTCCTGATCTGAAATTGAACAGTTGTATACAGATTTGCATAGCCCACCCAGTTCTCACAACCGGTAGGCAATGTACTGCCTGCAAAAGAAGCAGTTGCCGAACTATACAAGGTTGTATTCCCTGTAGCATCGGCCAATGTTTTATAACCGCTGTAACTTGTACCCGATGCCGAGGTTGCGGTTGCATTATTTATTTGCAGCAATGTGTTTTCCAGCGTAGATATACTATTTAAGAGTTGTGCTATGGTTATTATTTGTGGTGTAACGATCCTACTCGTTGCTATTGCTTTTGCAGGCAAGGCTGTAGCGGGCAAATTAGCTTCCAGCATGCCTTTATAATTGGTCAGCGTACCTCCTGTAAGATCGATTGATACAGAGTCTCCCGGATTAAACTTTGCTGTTGAAACTGTGCTACCGAAATACAGATCGATACCACTGTTGCCATCCTGAATGATGATATTTCCCGCAGCAAGATTGGATGAATTTGAAATCACAATGCCACTAATTGACAATGCCCCCAACAATACATCCGAACCCGTATAAAGCGTTCGCAAAGAAGCAATGCTTATTTTACTCGCAGCACATCGTGGAAAAGTAAACCTTGCATCACTCGTATCTCTTAAAATTAATTCGGGTGTTGTTTTATAAACAAAATAAAGGGCTGTGATCAATCCCTTTCCGGTTGGTGTTTTAACACCTGCAAAATTTGCATACCCGCTCGTATACACAACAAGTTTATTTCCTGAGCAATCACTGATCGTGCGATTCACGGAACTTTTAGAAGCAGAAACATCTGCATAAGTCAATGCAGTATCTGTAGCAACAAATTGAACACTGTCCTTTATTTGTATCAGCATGCTTTGCAAACTATCGTTGAGCTGATTGACTGAAACCGACTTCAGAATGATCGGATTCCCTAAACTTCCTTTTACAAGAAAGCTGTCAAATAATGTTGTTGGAATAGCAGATAAACTAGGACTGGAAGGAATACTTTTATCGATCATTCCAATTTGAATCAAACGATTATAATCACTTAAGTACAATCCCTTGCATTTAATAAAAACTTGCCGTCCCACGGGATAATCAATATACAAATTACTTCCACCCAAATTAACGGTAATACCGCCCGTAGAATCCTGAATACAGATTTGTTTATAGAGATTCCCCGATCTGTCATCTCCCACCACAATTCCCGAAATGATCAGATCGTTATTAATTTGCTCTAGACCACCCACAGAATGCAATGTCTTCAATGCTTTGATGGAACTGTTTGCAGATACATTTGTAGGAATAAATGCAGGCGGCTCATCGAATTTCTTTTTGCAAGATCCAAATTCCATTAAAACAGATCCAGCGATGATGAATACTGCCAAGAAAAAAACTAGGCCTTTTTTCATAAAACATGTTTTTGGATTTTAAAATCTGATAGTACTACTGAACATAAAATTCAGCCCATAGGAATAATAATATTTAGGTGGGAATTTGCCAGTGTTCAATGTGCTGAAATCAAAACGCCATTGTTCTGAAGCGCCTGATTCAATATTTTGATTGTTGAATAAATTATTAATGCTTCCGTTCAGGTATAAAAAGGTTTTATGCTTATTCCTTTTTTTTGAAATGAGCAGTGAATATCCGCCGGAAACATCAACCGTAAACTGATCCTGCAAAGCAGTTTGAGAAAGTATATCATTCCACTGAGCAGATTGGTAAACTGTATTCTGTACCGCACGATAAGTGCGACGAACAGGATTGATATCCATCCATCTGTCTTTAAAAAGATTACCGGAAATATTCAAATAGAACTGATTGGCAGTTCGGTATTGAAGCCCCGCACTATAAGACTGTTGAGGCATTCCTCCTATGAAATAATTTTTGAGATACAATATGTCTTTCGCAACAACCGAAGCTGTATTATCAACCGTGACCACCGCAGTGGGTCTGCTGTTGTAATAATATCTACCAATTGACGCTGCTGCTTTTACACTCAATGCGCCGATTAATTTTGCATCGATACCCAATTCAGTTCCGTAATGTAGCTTTGAAATATCACTCAATGCATAGTTCACATAATTCAAAAGATCATCATCATAATAATTCATCACATCCAACTGATTATCGAACCTTGTATAATATCCCGTTAATCGCAATTTTACTTTTGGCGCATGTAAAATATATCCGGCTTCTGCAGTTCGTATATTTTCATTAAGCAAATTATCCTGTACATCATTCCTTGTTTTGGCAGAAACAAATACATTTTGAGAAGAGGGCGCTTTGCTGATGATCGCAGCATTCAAATAAATATAGTTTCTTCCATTTATTTTATATGTGATACCTGCTTTACTGCCATAACCTGCAAAATGAAATGTTGATGAAGACCCGAATGAATTATTGGGAAACAAACCATTTTTTACATTCCCTTGCCTACTGAATTTTGTATCAGAGCCTTCAACAGCAATAAAAAGATCGATCCGTTTAAAAGTAAAAGCAGTTTGCAACCAGGTTTTTGCTTTTGACGTGATGATATTGTAATCCCACCCATATCGATCACCTTGTGAAAGGATCCTATTGGGACGATCCAGGTCATTTTGATTCGCAGTTGAACTCGAAGGATAGGCTCTTTCTGCAAACTGATTCAGATCAACAAAAAAATCACCTCCTAATAAGTCTTCTATCTTTTTATAATAACGTGATCTTTGAAACTGAAAAGACGCACCTGAACTTAGTTGCAAATGCTTTCCAATAAATGTATTGAAAGTTGAATTGAGATCAAATTTTGTTAAGTGTGATATATTTTCTGCCAAAACATAATGTGACCTTTTACCCGAAATACTATTACCGGTTATCCCATTGGCGTCCTGAATGGTTTCCAAACTTCCACGGTTCACATCATATAACCTTTGCCAGTTGATCTGACGGGCATTTTCATCATGCATCATTGTTTGCTGCACTAAAAATTTCTGGTAAGGATCAGTTTGATAACTCGGCAAATAACGATAATAATCGGGGCGCGGATCAGGTGCATTATACCAATCCAGAAAACTTGATCCATGATCACCAAAACTATATGCCAATGCTGATATGAGTGAAGTATTGTTGTGAATTCTGAATTCATGAGTTAAAATAAAATAAGGCTGATTTATTCTGGCAACATTTGCATTCCGCTTCTTTCCATTCTGGTAGCCCCAAAAAGGATTATAATAATGGCTGCCAGCTAAAGAATCCATTTCTGCCACTGCAAAACCCTGGCTCCCATTTTCAGCAATAGTCCCCAAAGCAACAAAGGAAAGATCCTGTTTTAATCCGATCTTTTTATCTGCTCCAATTAAACCACTCCATGCATTTGAATAAGTTCCGGGAACA
>CAIMKO010000620.1 GCA_903841915.1 uncultured Chitinophagaceae bacterium
AACAGCAAATGTAATTACAAGTGTTGTTGATCAGCAACCGAATATGGCGGTTGATACCCATGTGTTTCGTGTAAGTGCAAGGATCGGGTTAACAACTAATGCAACAACAGCATTGGCAACCGAAAAACAATTAGTAAAGAATATCCCTAAGGAATTGATTCATAAAGCACACCACTGGTTAATACTGCACGGCCGTTATGTTTGTATAGCACGTAATCCTAAATGTGATGTATGCGGACTGAAAGAGATCTGTAAATATTATTCGAAACAATAAAGCTGTCTCGTTTGATACTTTTCTTTTCTGCGCAATAATTTCCTGAAAGTAATTGCATACTGTGAAGCGATTCCTGCTTCTAGCTATACGATGTGATGCAACCATTACTGAGCTTGATTTTGCAGATCTTGATCATAGAAAAAGCTAAAAATTGGATTATCAGTTACGGAATAATGCCGTTAAATTAAAATTTTCAGTTGATTTTCTTTCCGCACAGCTTCTTGTTGAGAACATCGGGATAATATTATAAATTGTGTAAAAGCTACTTTATTGGATGAATAAGCTGTTAATAAACCGAGTTTCGCTGTGAATGAACTGTTGACAAAAGAAAAATATGTGCATTGTTGAAGAATAAAATTTAAGAAAAAAAAGAGCTTTTTAGAATGGTCAAGAGACTATATTCGTTCTCCTTATTTGTTTCGGTAACAATTTCTTAATACAGAAAATGCGGAAGAAAAAAATAAGAATTGTTACAAGTTTACTAACCATATAAGTTTTGAGCAGGATGGAAATTACCAACACGAATCGCGATAAAAAAAGAAGAAAAGGAAGTATTGACCTAAGTACCATGGTGTACGGCAAAGTGCCGCCGCAGTCAAAAGAATTGGAAGAAGCAGTATTGGGTGCCATCATGCTGGAGAAGAGCGCCTTCGATAGTTTGGTTGATACCAATCTGAAACCCGAATGTTTTTATGTAGAAGCACATCAAACCATTTTCAAGGCGATGATGGACATGCAGCAACGCGGCGTGCCCATAGATATTTTAACGGTTGTTGAAGAATTAAAACGAAAAGAACAATTAGACGTAGTTGGTGGTCCGTATTATGTTACCAAATTAACCAACGCTGTTGTAAGCACGGCAAATATTGAAGCGCATGCAAGAATCATTCTCCAAAAATTCATTCAACGGGAGTTGATTCGAATCAGCGGAGAAATTATCGGCGATGCTTATGAAGATAGTACCGATGTATTTGATCTGTTGGATGATAGCGAAACAAAGATGTTCAATATCACCAACAATTATCTGAAGAAAAATTTTGAAGATATTGGGAATGTCTTGGCCAAGACCATTAATCGTATCGATCAGTTAAGAACGCAGGAAGATGATATATCCGGTGTTACCAGTGGTTTTGCTTCATTAGACAGGATCACTTACGGATGGCAACCTACGGATCTGATCATTTTGGCCGCACGTCCATCTGTGGGTAAAACCGCATTCGCGTTGAATCTGGCACGTAATGCAGCATTACATCCTGTTAAACCAACAGCAGTAGGTTTCTTCAGCTTGGAAATGAGCGCATCTCAATTGGTACAACGTATCTTAAGTGCCGAAAGTGAGATTCACATGGAAAAGATCTCACGCGGAAAATTAGAAGACCACGAATATCAACAACTGCATACAAAGGGTATTAAAAAACTGGAAACAGCTCCATTATTCATTGATGATACCGCAGCATTGAACATATTTGAGTTTCGTGCTAAAGCAAGAAGAATGGTGAACAAGCACCATGTAAAATTGATCATCATCGATTATTTGCAATTGATGAGTGGTACCGGTGACAGGGGCAGTAACCGCGAACAGGAGATCAGTAATATCTCCCGTAATTTAAAAGCATTGGCTAAAGAGTTAAATATTCCTATCATCGCCTTATCACAGTTAAGTCGTGCGGTTGAAACAAGAAAAGAAAGCAAAATGCCTCAATTAAGTGATCTGCGTGAATCGGGTGCTATTGAGCAGGATGCTGATATGGTAATGTTCATTTATCGCCCTGAATACTATGAGAATTTTACCAACGAAATGGGAGAAGATACCCGTGGCGAAACACATATTAAAATAGCAAAACATCGTAATGGTGCATTAGATACCATTAAGCTGAAAGCCTTGCTGCATATACAAAAATTTGAAGAATTGAATGAGCCGGGTTTACCTGGTGGCAGTTGGAAACCGGTTGGCCCTTCTCCGGTGCCTAATACAGGAGCTGGCGAAACCGCTAAATTCTTTATCCAAAAAGGAAGTAAAATGAATGGAGGAGATTTTGACGAAGGTTTTGAAGGCGATGCACCATTTTAAGAAAAATAAACATTGTTACATGCAAAAGGTTCACCGATAGGTGAACCTTTTGTATGTAGTCGGTATATGAATCTTTTATTTCCAGGGCAGTAGATAAGCAACAGAGATACCTAATGTTTGATTGGCAAAATTGGTGGAACCTACCGGAAAAATACTATTGAATCCCCTGCTGAAATTGGCAGTGAACTGAAATTTATTCCATTCGATACCGGCAGATAGATGATAACCAAAATCAAGTGGTTTAACTGAAGTTTGATTGTTTACATAAGTGCTGCTGTTAGTGAATTGTACTTTTCTGTCAATGGCCGTATTGCCAATAAGTGTTAGGTCATAACCTTTTTCAGTCCCTGATATTCCCGCCGCACCATATAATCCTGCTGCCAGGATCAGCTTTAATGATTTATTGAGCTTCTCTTTGTAAACAAGATTGACAGGAACCTCGATATAATTGACTTTAAGAGTAGTAGTTGAACCACTGGTAGCTAAGTTCGTATATCTTTTAAATCCCCCTTTTTGCGTATAGTTGATACCTGATTGAATAAAGAAATATTTGCCAAGATCCTTCTCAACTGCAAGCCCTGCAGCTATCGTATTGATATTGGATAAATCATAATACTGCTGATTGCTGCCTTTGTCAAACAGACTTGCCATTTGATAACTGCCTTTAATACCAATTCTTAATTGAGCAAAAGAGGAAACGGATACAAAACAAAGAATGATCATCAAACACTTTTTCATAGAAGATCTTTATTAATAAGGAGTACAAAAGAAAATAAATAGCTGCTGAGTAAAACGTAAAAAAATGTTAACTGTATTTTTTTTAACCTTTAGATTTCATGGTAATAATTCTGTCAAAAGAATACTTTTGTTTTATGGCCATTCCTTATTTCTACGAAAAGGATATTTCGAATACAGCTTCTCATTTTATTTTAAGTGAAGAGACAAGCAGACATTGTATCCAGGTGTTGCGCATGAAAATCGGTGAGCAGTTGCATTTAACCGACGGAAAGGGAAATCTATTTACGGCATCAATTAGGGAAGCCGATAAAAGATCTTGTTCCGTAAAAATTGAATCATTCATATTCTCGAAAAGACAAAATAGGAAGACCTGCATTGCCATTTCATTGGTAAAAAATGCAAGCCGTTTCGAATGGTTTCTTGAAAAGGCAACCGAGATAGGCGTAGCGGAGATAATTCCTTTATTATGTAGCAGAACGGAACGTCAGCATTTTCGTTTCGATCGGATGAATCATATTTTGATAGCCGCCATGCTGCAAAGTCAACAAACATGGTTGCCCGAATTACAATTTCCAACTGCATTTCAAACAATTATAGAGACCTCTCCATATGAAAATAAATTCATTGCCCACTGTGAAGAAGAGGAGAAAAAAATGATCAGTCAATTCAAAATTGAAAACAACATACAAATATTGATTGGTCCTGAGGGCGATTTTACAGTAGATGAGATCAATTCCGCAATTCAAAAAAATTATCACCCGGTATCCTTAGGTAATACTCGTTTACGTACTGAAACGGCAGGCATTACAGCCGCCGTGTTGTTAGCCAATTTATAGCGTATATTCACTTAAGAAGACATTGCATGAAAAACAAATACGCCTTTATTTTTATTTCGATGATCAGCATCGTATTTGCTTGTCATAATAAACAGATAAAAAGATTGGAGAGAGATACCAGTATTACCGGTAAAACTTCTTTCAATAATTTATTTGTTGACAGTGTTCAGGTGGAGAATTTCCTAGCCGGACATTCAGAGTTCAAAAAATTTGAAGATCAATACCTCGATTTTTATAAACAGCGTAATTATGAATATGCCTGGTTCGACACAAGTGGCTTGGTAGAACAATCGCATAACTTCATTAACTTATTGAACAATACCATCAGTGATCTTCAAGACAGCAGCTTATATAATGCGCCTTTATTTGGCTTGTATGAAGCTCTGGAGAAAGATGCATTGGAGCACAAAAAGAAAATTGACATCGAACAAACAGAATTATTATTTACGGGCCAATTTTTTAAATACGCAGCCAAAGTGTATAAAGGAAGTGATATCGATGCTGAAGAATTAGGTTGGTTCATTCCACGTAAAAAGGTTGACCTCACTGCATTACTGGATTCATCCCTGAAGTCAAAAACAGCTTCAGCCGACCAATTCAAACCATTGAATCCTCAGTACAAATTATTGCAGGAAAATCTGGTTAAGTTTTTTGAACTGGATAAACAGACAGCAGGTACTTGGGATTCCATTCCTGCCGCTCCAAAATTATTATTGAAAAAAGGCGATTCGGCACAGATCATCACGCAAATAAAAAGGCGTTTGAATTTATTGGGTGATATGAGTGTTGCAGACAGTACTCAGAAATATGATTCTGCATTATTTGTCGCTGCCAAAAGATTTCAAAGAAGAATGGGTTTAAGTATCGATGGGGTGATCGGAGCTAAAATGATCGAGGAATTAAATGTTCCGGTTAAACAACGTATTCAACAACTATTGGTGAACATGGAACGCGTACGCTGGATGCCCGCGGAAAAAGATACCAATTATATCATAGTGAATATCCCTGAATATAAAATGCATGTGTATGACAGCGGTAAACAAATATTCGATATGAACGTGATCGTTGGTAAAGCCTCCAATAACACCGTGATATTTACTGGTAACTTAAAATATATTGTATTCAGCCCATACTGGAATGTGCCCATCAGCATTGTGAAAAATGAAGTTGTTCCGGGTATAAAAAGAGACAAGAATTATATTCAGCGGAACAATATGGAAATAACAGCAACAAGTAACGGATTGCCTGTTGTTCGTCAAAAGCCCGGCCCGAATAATTCCTTGGGGTTGGTAAAATTCCTATTTCCCAACAACTACGATATTTATCTGCACGATACGCCGAATCATGAATTGTTCAATGTATCGACCCGTAGTTTCAGCCATGGGTGTATTCGTATCTCGGAACCCAAAAAATTTGCACAATATTTATTGCGAAGCGATACTGCAACTACTTGGAAAAACAATGTGATAGACAGTTCCATGCATTTACAAAAAGAACGTTGGGTAACCCTGAAAAAGACAATTCCGGTTTTCATTGTCTATTTTACGGCTTGGGTCGACAAGAACGGATTGCTCAATTTCCGGAAAGATATTTATGGCCATGATGAAAAAATGAGTGAGAAATTATTTGTAAAAAAATAATATGCATTAAATGAATTGGAAACAAAAGATCATTGTTTTCATTGCAATCGTCATCATTGCAGGTGTTCCCAGCTGGCTTACAACCTACACGCAATATTTAAATAATGCTTTATTCTCGATCTATGCAATTGCGGTTACAGCAGTAAGTGCCGGTATTTTTGCTTTTAAAACGAAAGATAAGAAGCGGTATATACTCTTGTATACAATGGGGGCACATCAGCTGGCGTTTATCATTAAAATGATCATCGATTGTGCTGCTGATCCAACCAATCACAATATGGCTCCATTTGAAATGATCACCTTAATAGTTGCGGATGGAATATTCGGCACTTTTGCTGCTATTGCCGGAGAAACATTCAGAAAAGTATCAAAAAAATAATACCCTAAGAGCAGTTTCTTTTTTGTGAAACCAGAACCTGCTGTTAGTAAAAAAGCCGCTTCATAATTCTTACATTCGCTTTTATACAATTCTAATAAACAAAGATCATGGATGTAAAGCAAGCTTACGATAGCTGGTCCGAACAATACGACAGTAACAACAATAAAACACGCGATCTTGAAGCTATTGCATTGCGTAAAACTTTGACTGAGATCAATTTCACTGATTGCTTAGAGATCGGCTGTGGCACAGGAAAAAACACGGAATGGCTACTTACAAAAGCAAATACAATTACGGCTATTGACCTTTCGGAAAATATGCTTGCCAAAGCAAAAGAAAAAATCGGATCAGATAAGGTTCAATTTATACAAGCAAATATTCTGCAACCATGGATATTTACAACCAAACAATACGACTTGATCAGTTTCAGTCTGGTATTGGAACATATTGAAGAGCTGAATACCATCTTTTCAAAAGCCGCTGCAGCAAGCACTTCGGGCGCTTATGTTTATGTAGGGGAATTACATCCGTTTAAACAATATTCAGGGACCAAAGCAAGGTTTGAAACAAGTGCCGGGCTGCAAATAGTCGACTGCTTTGATCATCATGTTTCTGATTTTGTACATGCTGCCAAACAAAATGGTTTTGTAATGGAAAGTATGAATGAATATTTTGATGATGATGACAAAACAACCATTCCGAGAATATTAACCTTACTGTTCAGGAAGCTACCATAATTCTTACATTCGTTTAGTTTAAAATAACTTGGTTTATGCAATTGATAGAAGTTACAAATAAAGCCTCTGCAAAGGATTTTATACAAGTGAATGTCTTGATGAATAAATCCAATCCCGTTTACATTCGCCCTTTGGATAATGAAGTGAATGATGTATTTGATCCTTCCAAAAATAAATTATTCAAATACGGTGAAGTAAAGCGCTGGATATTAAAAAACGATGCAGGCGAATTGATCGGTCGTATGGCTGCTTTCACCAATTCAAAATATATCAACAAGGGAACTGAATTTTTAACAGGAGGAATTGGATTTTTTGATTGTATCAATGATCAACAAGCAGCCATTACATTATTTGATATAGGTAAACAATGGTTGCAAAGCAAAGGAATGGATGCGATGGATGGTCCTATCAATTTTGGCGACCGTGATAAAGGCTGGGGTTTACTGATCGAGGGTTTTGATCGTGAGCCAATGTACGGTATGGCATTCAATCCATCTTATTATCGATCGCTGTTCGAAAATTATGGCTTCAAAAATTATTACGATCAATTTTATTATTCGATGAATGTGGACGATCCGTTTCAAGCAAAGATCGCGGAACGTCATGCAAGATTCGCATCGAAGAAAGATTATTCCGCCAGGCATGTTGAAATGAATAAGCTGGAAAAATATGCTGCTGATTTTGCAACAGTGTATAATGCAGCATGGGCACAACATGGTGAAGCAAAGGAAACAACAACTGAGCAAATATTGAAATTGTTCAACACCATGAAACCCATTATGGATGAGCGTTTGGTTTGGTTTGCATATTACAGAGAAGAGCCGATCGCTATGTTCATTAATATTCCGGATGTAAATCAATACTTCAAACATTTCAACGGCAAAATGGGATTGATTCAAAAGCTTCATTTATTATGGATGAAATATCGCGGGCAAAATAAACAAGCTACCGGTTTAGCATTTGGTGTAGTGCCAAAATTTCAGGCATTGGGAATTGATAGTTATATCAT
>CAIMKO010000621.1 GCA_903841915.1 uncultured Chitinophagaceae bacterium
ACTGGCTGCATTACGGGGATTTGCCAATGCGGGTGAACCTTGTTCCATCAGCCAGTCGTTGTATTTTGCAAATGATCTTTTACTCATGATCACTTCACCGCGGATCTCAATTTGCTGAATGCCATATTCGGAGAAGGGAGCTGATAAAGGAATGGAACGGATCTGCTTAATGTTGTTGGTGATGTCTTCTCCTTCTACACCATCACCTCTTGTTGCTGCACGAACCAATACATCATTTTCATAGATCAATGAGATACTGGCACCATCAAACTTTGGCTCGATGCAATATTCGATCAGATCCAAACCTGTTAATTCTTTTGCTTTTCTGTCCCAGTCTATCAGGTCATCCGCATGATAACTATTCTCCAAACTCAGCATGGGTACTAAATGTTGTACCGTTTCAAAACCATCATTTAGACTGCTGCCAACCCTTTGGGTGGGAGAATCTTTGGTGATCAGTTGCGGATTATCCTGTTCAAATCTTTCTAATGATTTATATAATTGATCATATTCATAATCACTCACCAAAGGATCGCTCATCACATAATATCTGTATTCATGAAAGCGCAGTACTTTTCTGAGCGATTCAATAGCAGCGGCTGCATTCAATGATTCCTTTGACCGCAATAACTGCTCCGATATTTTTTTTATTTCTAAGGCTTCTGCTTCTGTGTACATAGCTGATATTCGGCTATAAAATTAATGCTGTAGATAACGTAAAGAATTTTTATTATTGTGTAAGATGTACACATTTAAATAAATGCCGTACCTTAACCCGCCGATTTCGATTTTTGTTAATACGATTGGATAATATTTAATTTGCTGCCATGACGAAAAAGCCAACCCCAACTGCATTCCCTACGCATGCTCCCCACCTCATTAAAGATGCCGTAAAACTGATTGCTTCTTACCCTAAAGTACCCATTACGGTTGACTGTGTGATCTTTGGTTTTGAAGAAAACGAATTGAAAGTTTTATTGATCAGAAGTGATCTTGAAATGTATAAAGGCTTTTGGTCTTTACTGGGTGATAATGCAAAAGACAATGAAGAATTGGATAGTGCAGCCTATCGAATTTTAAAGGAAAGGACCGGGATGAATGATGTGTATCTCGATCAGGTACGTGCTTTTAGTCATCCGCAAAGGCATCCGGGCGGAAGGGTCATTACACTGGCTTATTGCAGTTTATTAAATATCCAGCATCATGAATTAAAGATCTATGCAAATGAATTGCACTGGCATAGTTTTTCTTCCATCAAAGAGATGGCTTTCGATCATAAAGAAATTCTGGATACCTGTTATGCATGGCTGCAGAAAAGAATTCAGGAACATCCTTTGGGATTTAATCTGCTGCCCGATAAATTTTCTTTGCGTGAACTGCAAAATTTATATGAAGCCATCCTAGGCGTTAGTTTAGACAGAAGGAATTTCCGTAAAAAATTTGCCAGCATGGGCTTGTTGATCGATGTGGGTGAAATGGAAGAAGATGTTCCGCATCGTCCCGGGAAATTATACAAATTCAATTTCGAAAAATACGAGAAGAACAAAAGGAAATGGATCGGTATTGATTTTTAAATGCTGCCGCCTTCTACTAATGCAGATTCTTGCACCAGTTCCTGTGTTTCTGAATTTCCTGCCAATAAGGAAAGCATTCTGCCGAATGCAAGTTTACCCAATTTATGTCCGTTGGTTTCCACATAAGTGATCTCGGGTGTATACAATTTTGGAAAAAATCCATTGCTGATAGTAATGATAGCGATGTCTTCAGGGATCTTTAAATTCAGCTCCTGTATGCTTTTCATTACACCGGTCAATATTTCGTCACTCATACAGAAAACAGTATCGGGTTTATTTTTCGACTGAAAATATTTCTTACTGATCTCTCTGGCTTCTTCCGGAGAATGTGCATGTTCAACGAATAAAGGAATGGTTTCTGCTTTTTTATGAAAGAGCGATACAAAAGCATCCGTTCTTTTTTGCGTGATGGAAAGTTCTTTATCACCGAAAATGGCAAGGACCTTTTTCTTTTTTTTCTGAATAATCTTTTCAGCTGCGATCATTGCTGCTTCAGCATCTGCCAAACAAACTTTATTGCAGAAAAGATCGGAAGGAACTTTATCAAAAAAAATAACGGGCGTATTAAAATCAGCAAAGCGAAGAAAGGGATCGATCTCTTTTGTTTTTGGTGTGATACAGACAAAGACGCCCATGACCCTGTTTTGCCGGCATAGTTTTAAATTGGTTACTTCAATTTCAGGATCATCACCCGATTGCAGTATCATCAGTGAATATCCATGCAATCTGCTGTCTTCTTCCACTGCAGCAATAAATGAATCATAAAAATAATTAGAGATATGCGGAACGATCAATCCGAATACTTTGCTTTTACTGGTCCTTAAGTTAATGGCATTCGCATTGGGTTCATAATCGAGGGTCTTGGCCAATTCCAATACTTTTTGTTTTGTTTTAACGGAAATATCAGGATGATTCTTTAATGCTCTGGATATGGTTGAAATACTTAAACCGAGCACCTGTGATATTTTTTTAAGGGTAATGGTGGTCATGATCTTCTGAATTACATCATAAAGTAACAAAGTTTGAGAAAAGATCAGAATAAATAAGTTGCGATTTATTTCCCGAATGATTTTCTGTTTCTTTCTTTAGCCGAAATACTGCTGTTCCGCCAATACTTCCCGTCTTTTTGTTCCCTGCTTCTTGTATCCTTGTTACTTGCTTCTTGTCTCCTTGTTACTTGCTTCTTGCCTTCTTGTTACCTGCTTCCTGTTTTTTGGCAGGTTTCTTCGGGAATTCTTCGTAATCCCTCGAACAAAACAGCAAGAAACTAGCAGGAGATCACGAAAGAATCACGAAGGAATTGAAAAGAAAACAGGGTTGTAGTGGGACTTGAAAAAGCCGAAAACAGACCATGTTTCCCCCAAAAACCAGAACGGATGTACACGTGGGTAAATAAGCGGCAGGAAAATTAGGGCCTAAGAAATAAGTGTATAAATAACACTTATAG
>CAIMKO010000622.1 GCA_903841915.1 uncultured Chitinophagaceae bacterium
AAGGAAAAATATTTTATAACAATATCGATGGTAACGATTTGAGTTTTGATGAGATCCGCAATCAGATTGGTTTTGTAACGCAGGACACACAATTATTTGCGGGCACCATCAAAGAAAACCTATTATTTGTAAGTCCCGATGCAACAAAAGAAGACCTGAACGATGCTTTGGAAAAGGCGAGCTGTAATAAATTATTATCTAGAGCTGAAAATGGCATTGATACGATGATCGGTGAAGGTGGATTAAAATTAAGCGGAGGAGAGAAACAACGCATTTCAATTGCACGTGCATTATTACGAAAACCTCATCTTTTGATATTTGATGAAGCAACTTCTGCATTGGATTCTATTACCGAGGAAGAGATCACAAACACCATCAGAAGAATTTCTCAGGAAAAAGAACAGATCACTGTCATGATCGCACACCGCTTAAGCACCATCATGCATGCTGACAAAATATATGTTTTAGAAAAAGGTCAGGTTGTTGAAACCGGCAGCCACACGGAATTGGTTGCTGAGAAAGGATTGTATTATGCCATGTGGCGTCAGCAGATCGGCGAAAGAAAACAAATGGCAGCAATGGTTAATTAATAATTATGAATGCTGAATTATCGATGATAATTCAGCATTCATATCATATTTTATTTCTGTGATGTAGCCCAATCGTCCATGTATCGTTCAAAAACAATTAGCGGCATTGCTCCACCTGATAAGATGGTGTCATGAAAATTTTTACTGCTGAATTTTTTACCTAAACTTTTTTGATACTTCGCTTTTAATTCTTTGATCTTTAATTCTCCTGTTTTATAAGCTAATGCCTGAGCTGGATTTGCCATATATCTTTCAACCTCTGAAACTGAAGGCTGCTCGGCTCTTCCGCCTTTATCCATCATGTATTTGATCGCTTCTTCTCTTGTTAATTTTCCGGTATGCATACCAACATCCACTACTAATCTGATAGATCTGAAAAGTTCGGATTGGTAAGCCGCTAATTTTTGATAGGGGTCTTTATACAATCCCAGTTCTTCTCCTAATGATTCCGCATATAACCCCCATCCTTCTGCAAAAGCTGAGTTATTATAAAATTTTCTGGCCTTAGGAAGATCCATATTTTCCTGCTGCAATGAAATTTGAAAATGATGCCCCGGAATAGCTTCATGTGCAAATAAGCTTTCCATACCAACACTGTTATATTTTGTTGCATCAACGATCGGCACATTGAAGAAACCTGGTCTTGTGCCATCGGTTGTGCCTGACTGATAATTTGCCGCAGAAGTTGAAGCCTTGAATTTATCGATCGCTCTTACAGCAAATTGTGTCTTTGGGACAATATTGAATAACCTTTTTAAATTGGGTTCTATTCTTGGCAATATCGATCTGAAACTATCTAATACCTGTTCATCGGTTTTAAATGGAAAGAATTTTTTTTCGGTCAATGTATAATCATACAATTCTCTAACCGTTCCTTTAAATCCGATTTGTGTTTTTAATTTTTCAATTTCATTTGTTATTCTGTCAACTTCTTTCAAACCTGTTTCATAAATTTCTTCAGGTTTTTTATTGGTGGTCGTAAAGTCCTTAATTAAATGCTGATAAATTTCTTTGCCGTTAGGTAATGCATTTAAACCCGCAGTAGTCCTGGATTTCGGCAAATAAACATTTTTAAAAAAATCGGCTAATTTTTTATACGCAGGGATAATTGTATTGTTCAGCGCAGCTAAATAGGCAGCTCTGATATTTGATCTTTCACTTTCAGAAAAAGAGGATGGCATGTTTTTAATCGGTCCGTAAAAAATATTTTTTACAGTATCGCTTATTGTTTGTGCTTCTAACTGAGGAATAACTTTTATCACCAAAGCTTTCGGAAGTACCATGCCAACGGCGATGCCTTTATTGCAATTGGCAATTGCAGTATCTGTCCAATCCGCAAATGCATTCACTCTTTTTAACCAATTCTCATAATCTTTTGTGGTTTTAAAAGGTTGAATATCCGCACCCGATCCCAGCGATGGCAACACATTGGGTAAACTTCTGAACTGGTTAATCGGCATGTACTCCAAATGCAATTTTTCTTTTTCTAATGCGAGCTCAATTTGAAACTGAATAATATCATACGTTATTTTATCAAACGAGCTAAGTTCATTTCTTTTAAAATTTGATAATAACTTATGATATTTCGTATAATAATCATGCTGCTTTAAAAGATAAGGAGCAGAAATATCATTCGGTAATAGATCATTGTATCTGTTATCTCCTCTAGAAGTTGCATTCATTGGTCTTAATATTAAGCCCTCTTCATAATAATCATCCAATACTTTATTGAATGATTCATTCTTAACAGGCTTCTGTGCAATAACCGAGAACACAATGCAAAGTGCGAAAAGCAAAAAAGTCGGTTTTGAAATAAAATGAATTCTGCGCATATGTTTAGTTTAAATTTTTAATTACTCATTAAATAAGTGCTTAATCCCTGTCAAATTTCTTTTTGAAATACTCAAATACCGAAGGATCCTCCAATCCTTCAATATCGCTCAATTCCAGTTCAATGGCTTTGGTGCTGAGTTGTATTTCCAGCAAGGATAGTAAAAGAGATGCAACAAAAGAAATAAGGCTTAATGCGAATATGGCATGCGCCCATCCCATTGCATCGATATAGATACAGTACATGCAAACTATGGATAATAAAAAAGTCAGCACGCCAAATGCCTGCATGTTTTTGATGAGCTTTAAGCGATAACGGAGGTTTCTGATCTGCCCATGGATGATATGTTTCTGTTCCTGACTCTGATATTTTTCATTCAAACTTCTTACTCTGTTTGATAATGCCAGAAAACGATTGGTATGTGCAAGCATCACCAAACTGATGGCAGGAAATAATAGTGCTGGGGTATTGATTGAGATGTCCATGACCGTAATTTACTCAACAATATCCGACATAAAAAAAAGCAGTACAAATTGTTTTTATACTGCTGTAATTAATCAATAAACATTTTTACGGCAAATTTTAGTATCTCATAGCATTAACTGTTGCATCGCGTTCTGCAAAAGTGTTACCAATAGTATCTTTTATGATGCTTTTTTCAAATTATAGTTCAAAGGGAAATCCATTTTAAAAGAAATATTCCTACCCATATTGTAAATGCCATGTTCACGTGGATCACCGGGATATGAGGTGAAATATTTTAACCTGCTTAAATGATCCCAATAAGTAACATCAAATAAATTATTAGCCATCAAATAAACACTGCATATTGTTTTGTTTTGCTTACTTACAAAACTACCCCCTACTCCTGTATTGAATAATGTATAGCCCGGCGTTCTCGTTTCAGTTCCATATGCACTATAAACCCTATTTTGGTTGTCATAATACTCCATCTGCAGCTTTACAAAAGCATGTTTGATATAGAGATGCTTTAAGTCAAAATCAAATCTTAATTCAGAACTCCCGTGTAACGGTGGAATGAAAGGCAAGTATTTTTCTGAATCGGGAACAGCTTTTCCTACAATCCCTTTGTTTTTTGCACATACAACTGATAAACTGTTTTCAAAATGAAGACCTTTAAATGGATGCAGATCAATACTTAATTCTCCGCCGTATAAATTAGCTCGGGAAGCTTGAAATTTAAATGTTTGAGGAGTTCCGGTACCTGCGACCACAGAATCTGTCCCATGTATGCTGATCAGCTTTTGATTATAAATGTAATTACTAATGAAATTATTAAACAAATTGAGCTCTATAACTGCGAACTTGGAGGAGAAAACAAAACCGATATCCTGCTGTAAGCTGAATTCGGGCTTAAAATCTTCATTCCCGATTTGATAAAAATTAGTTCCGGGATGAACCCCATTAGCAGAGATCTCGGAAATGTTTGGTGCCCGGAATCCTCTGGAGATATTGGCTTTCACTGCAATTTTATCTGTAAAATTATATGTAGCGCCAAAACTTCCTGATATACCGGAAAATATTTGATGATATGTTGAAAAGGATTTTTCCGCCCCAACCGTATCTATACCATAAACAGGTATATCAAAATGACTGATTGGATCCTCTTTGTGGTATAATTCATCATTATGAAAAGAACGGATATCATAACGTATCCCACCTGCAATATCAAGTTTTCCAAAAGTTTTTTTAGCAGTTGCGAAAGGACCGATATCAAATTGCTGATAAGAAGGAATGATAAATTCCGTCCCATTTGTAACTGTATTTTGCTGAAACATTCCGTTAACCCCAAAAGTGATGCTCCAATCGGCGATATCTTTTAAAGAGTATTTGATATCATAATTAAATGAATTCAATTGCAAGTATAAGCCCGGAACATTTTGATAAGGGATTTGCGGATGATTGAATTCTCTTCTTACACTTTTTTGAAAGCCCAGGTTCAGTAACAATCTTGAGCCATCATTTAATATAAAATTATTCGCCGAGAAGATCCTATAATGCTGCACATGCTGATGTAACACTTCTATCTTGTAACTGTTTAGGTCAGCATCAGAAACAATTTGTCGAACTGTATCAGCTTCAGTAATCTGTCTTGTAAATTTCCAAGTTGCGCTATCCCTGCTGCCATCAGGAATTTCCTGAAGGTCATCATACATAACAAAATCAAGATGCGAATAACCCCATTTTCGATGAATACCGATAGATGCATTCGCATCGGTTTCATTAAATGCTGTACCAAAAACGCTAGCATCAATTTTGTTTTGATAATCGACGGCTTGCTTATGAGATAGTCTTGCCAACCACTCAACACCATTCTTCGTTGCACTTACCATTCCTGAACCACCGAACATTTTATTATTTGTTTGATAATCCGCAACAATATCAGCGACCATTTTCCCTTCCTGCGCCGGTTGTGTGGGAATTAAATTTACAACTCCGGCTAATGCATCGGATCCGTAACTTAAGCTGGCAGGGCCTTTTATCACTTCAACCCTATTTACTGCATATTGATCCACTTCGATACCATGCTCATCACCCCACTGCTGTCCTTCTTGTCGTATGCCATCATACAATGTAAGAATACGGTTATTCCCTAACCCGCGGATAAAGGGTTTAGAGACATTAGGGCCGGTTGTAACAGCACGT
This sequence comes from uncultured Chitinophagaceae bacterium, assembly GCA_903841915.1. Taxonomy (GTDB): domain Bacteria; phylum Bacteroidota; class Bacteroidia; order Chitinophagales; family Chitinophagaceae; genus CAIQDX01. The sequence continues at coordinate 5,089 of CAIMKO010000622.1, forward strand.
ACACCTGGAATTCTTGCAATTGCATCAATAGCATTGGTATTTAAATTAGTAACCAAATAATCATGGCTTACCGAAACAATAGGGACGGGATTTCTTTTGATCTGAGTTGCCTTGCTGGTACCAGTTACCACTACTTCACTTATTTCTGCGGCGCTTTCTTCCAGACTGAAGTTTTCATGAACGGTAGTACCTTTTATAATAATATTTCTCGTAATACTTTTATAGCCTTCAAATTTTATCTCGATCAGAAAGGTGCCAGATGGAATGTTTTTAAAAATATAGTTCCCCAATGAATCTGCAATAACACCCAACTTAAGATCCGAGATATAAACAGTAGCCCCCGGCAAGGGTTGATTTGTCTTTTTATCTGTAATCATTCCGGCTAAAGAAGATTTTTCAGGCAGCGATTTATCAACAGCATTTGCCAATACTTTCCCAGGAGAAATACAAACAAATAAAAAGATCTTAATTAAGGAAAATATCAGAAATAATTTTTTCATGATGATGTTTTGATCAAATAAATCTCATCTCACTTTGAAAAGCGAATGAATGTTTTAAAAAGCTCAACATGAAAATGGGGGCCCGCGTAAAAAACAGCGACGGGCATATGAGAAAACAGGCTTATTTTCTTTTTCAAAAATAAGATTTATAAACGTCGGATAAAATTGAATATTGCTATTTGAAATAGAAAAAAGAAAAGAAGATTCAACAACAAGATGATCTAATTGACAATTAAACCCTGTTGAAGAAATATGTGAAGATGAATTTTCAGCATACAGTTTACTACTGATAGGAGCATCAGTATGGTTTGCAAAAAAATGGTGCAAGAATCTTTTTGGGGCTACCGCAAACAGAAAAACCAGCAATAATAATATTGCAGACCCCCTTTTAAGATCTAGTTGATGTTTATAAAAATGAAACATTGTTGCAATTATAAGAATATCTTCTAACTAACCACACAAAAATTATTCCACGTTTGCCCGAATTTCAATTCTCAACCAAATTTTAATAAGCAGCATTTACGATGGATTTATGTCCTATATTTAAGGGGTAAATATTATCCCTCAATGACAGAACAAGCAATAATAGCGGGCTGTTTGCATAATGACGCTTCTTCACAGCGGGAATTGTACAGCAGATATAGCCCCAAGATGTTGTCAGTATGTTATCGTTTTGCGCAAAATCGAGAAGATGCCGAAGATATGTTGCAGGAAGGGTTTATCAAGATTTTTACGCAGATACATACTTTTCAAAATAAGGGTGCATTCGAAGGCTGGATAAGAAGGATCATTGTGCATACCTGCATCAATTTTTTGAAGAAGTATAAAAAGTTCAATGAGAATGTAGATTTGATATATGCGCAAAACCAACCTGCTAAGGAAGAAACCATTCCATCCATCATGCAGGGAAAACAGGTAATTGAATGTATCAGACATTTACCGGTAGGTTATAAAACAGTATTGAATTTATATGCCATCGAAGGATTTAGTCATAAGGAAATCGGGGCCCTTTTAGATATTGAAGAAAGTACCAGCCGAAGCCAATATACGAGGGCAAAAGCAATGCTTGAGACAATATTAACCAAAAAAAGAATCATTGATAGGCCAAAAGAAGATTTCAAATGGCTTGCAGTTTTGAATAAATAGATGCTGTGCGATAATGGAAAACAATTTCAATACAAACGACGAACTGGAACAATACCTCAAAGATGAGGCGGATGGTCATAAAATGTATCCTTCTGAACATGTTTGGGAAAACATTCGCACAGAGATACATGGTAACCCCTCATGGCCTGCTCTTACTTTTATTGCCATTGCCGTTATTTTAACATTAACTGTTTCTACGCTCTATAATTATCCGCCCAAGACGATCATAATTAAAACAAATACAATTGTTCAGAAATTAGACAATGTAGTTACGGATGGTATTGCTGAAAATGATGGTTCCGTAAATAACGAATCGCTAGATCAACAAATCAATCCTAATAATTATACTGCTGTAACCTTGGCTGCCATCAATGACAGAAATAATATTGATGCATATATTGCTTCAACTGAAGATTTGGTCAATCAAAAAAGAGTGGCAATACCAACAGATATTGTTGAACAAACCAAATCATCTGTTAACAATGTGCCAGCACCTGTTTCAACAGCTATGTTGTTTACAGAAGGTTCTATTTTCTCTGATGAAATACAAGCAGATATCAAAGAATTATCAACTCCAGAAAACACAACTGCTAATTCAGTTTCAAAGAAAAGTAAGTACGAAAATCTCTCGCAAAAAAATCTCACTGTTTCATCTGATGAAAATACAGCCGATACTTATTTGAATAATTTTGCTTTTGAACCAAAGAAACATAGGCTGAAGCCAACAGGTATTGAATTGCAATTTTATGTTACACCTTCTACCAGTTATCGCAAATTAGAAGAGGATAAATCAAGATTGAATTTTGCATCTCCGTCAACACTATCACTTTCTTCGAGTTCAACTGCAAATGTAAACAATAGTGTACACCATACACCAGCATTGGGTATTGAAGTAGGCGCAGGCGTTTTATACAATCTTACTTCTAACTTCAAAGTGAAAACAGGTTTACAATTCAATATTCGCCAATATAATATAGATGCTACTCAATCTTATGGCATGGCAACTATTGCTTTTGTTCAAAATAACCACTTAGATTCAGTAAGCATATTCTCCATGTTTGGAAATACCGGTGCTAATGGATATTACAGCACAACAATAGATAATAAATTGTATCAAGTCTCTATTCCTATAGGATTTCAATGGGATTTTCTTCAGGGCAAAAAACTGGGTTTAAGTGCAAGTGCCTCGATACAACCAACATTTACTTTGAATAAGAATGTTTACATGATCTCTACTGATTATAAATATTATGCAAATGGCGCTCCATTCATCCGTAAATGGAATTTTAATTCCAGTGTAGATTTGAATGTAACCTACAAGACAGGGAACGTAAAATGGTATTTTGGCCCACAGATACGTTATCAGCATTTACCAACTTATAATGATGTATATCCTATCAAGGAATACCGCTTGGATTATGGCTTTAAAATCGGGATAACTACTCCTATATTCAAATAACTTTTTTATTTCCTGATCAATTAAGCCTTAGTATACCTGTTTAAGAATAATTTTGTGCATGTTCAAATACATTCCCCTGTGCTTTATAATTCCATTTCTATTCCTGCAATGTAAGGAGAAGGGAAGATCATCAACACTTCATTCACCAGCGAATGATACATCCGCGTTCTTTCCGGTAAATAATTTTATCAAAGAAGATATCAAAGACATAGAGCAAAATCCCTATCATCGCTATAAAATAATCAATAACCATCCGGGTACAAGAGATTCATCAACAATTTCAATAGAAGAATTTTTGAAACTTGCCAACAACTTCCTTTCAAAAGATATTACCACAACTGCATTAAAACCTTTATTTCACGAATCCGTGTTTCACGACCTTACTACAAAAAGCATCACAATCAATTATACTGCTATTGATTCTTCATCAGACATACAATACATTTCTGTCCTATTGGATGATAAAACCAATAAATTCAAAAGGGTTTTTATTCGAAGTTCTTACACGAATGGAGATTCATTGTTTATAGAACAAGATAACTGGAAAGCGGGTAAAAGTTTTCAAATAATTAAATCAGCCGCTACAAAAAGCGGAATCCTAAGTGAAATCGAAACTACCGTTATCTGGAATGATAAACCTTATCATTAGAAATGAACGCAGCACAATTTCAACATATCGTAGCGAACATTCCGCATCAGCCCGGCATTTATAAATACTTTGATAAAGGCAAAGAACTCATCTATGTAGGCAAAGCAAAAGACCTAAGAAAACGGGTAAGTTCTTATTTCACGAAAACTTTTACAAGTTATAAGACACATGAATTAGTTCAACGCATTCATCATCTTGAATTCACCATTGTGGACTCGGAGCAGGATGCATTCTTATTAGAAAATGCCCTAATTAAGCAGTTCCAACCCAAATACAACATCAACTTAAAAGATGATAAAACATATCCTTTTATTGTAATAAAAAAAGAGCCTTTCCCGAGGATTTTTTTGACCAGAAAAAAAATAAATGATGGTTCAGAATATCTAGGCCCTTTCACTTCTGCAGGAAGAGTAAGGGAACTGATCAGCTTTATCAAACAATTTATTCCACTTAGAAATTGCAAGCTGAATCTTTCCGATTCAAACATTCAGAAAAATAAATTCAAAGTCTGTCTCGAATACCATTTGGGCAATTGCAAAGGACCTTGTGAAAACTTGCAAACTGCGCAAGATTATGCAGAGGGCATCCAGCAGATTCGTGAAATATTAAAAGGAAATTTAAGCAGCGTGATCGATCATTTCAAAAAAGAAATGCGTGAACAAGCGGCTAATCTTGCTTTTGAGAAGGCTGAATTGGTCAAGAAAAAAATTGAACATTTAGAAAATTACAGAGCCAAGTCAGTTATTGTAAGTGCCCATCTAAACAATGTGGATGTATTTTCTATTTTAAAAGAAGATGAAACGGCTTATGTTAATTATTTGATGATTCAAAATGGAACGATCGTTCAAACACATACTGCCCAGCTTGAAACCAAACTGGAGGAAACCGATGCCGATGTACTAAGCTTTGCTATTATTAATCTCAGAGAAACATTTAATAGCTTGTCAACCGAGATCATTGTCCCTTTTATAATTGAATACCCGGATTCAAGAATCAGTATCACCATTCCAAAAGCGGGTGACAAAAAGAAATTACTCGATCTTTCTTTAAAGAATGTGAATTATTATAAAGAGGAGATCAGAAAGAAGAAAACATTACATCTTGAAGAAAAAACAGATGTCGAAAAAAAGGATGTTCTCTACCAGCTGAAAGACCTCCTGCAATTAAGTGAACTGCCTCGGCACATTGAATGCTTCGACAATTCTAATTTTCAGGGGTCTTACCCCGTTTCAGCAATGGTCTGCTTTAGAGACGGGATTCCCAGTAAAAAAGATTATCGGCATTTTAATGTGAAAACTGTAAAAGGTATCAATGATTTTGCCACCATGCAAGAAGTAGTATTCAGGCGTTACAAACGATTAGTTGAAGAAAATCAACCACTACCTCAATTGATCATTATTGATGGCGGTAAAGGGCAATTAAGTGCCGCCCTGGAAAGTATTAATGTATTGGGTCTAAAAGGAAAGATGACTTTAATAGGGCTAGCAAAAAATGAGGAAGAGATTTTTTTTCAGGGAGATACCAATTCACTTAAACTACCCTGGGATAGCAACAGTCTACAACTTATCAGGAGAATACGTGATGAAGTACACAGATTCGGCATTACTTTCCATCGCAACAAAAGATCGAAGGGAGCTTTTAAAAATGAACTGGAAGAAATCAAAGGTATTGGCAAGACCAGCATAGATGAATTATTAAAAAAGTTTAAGTCAGTCAATAACATTCGAAATAAATCGCTGTCAGAATTAACTGAGATTATCGGTGAAGCAAAGTCAAAATTGGTCTGGAATTATTTTAATAAGAAGAATCTTTGAGCCCTTAAAAACAAAAAAGGGCCAGGATAAAAATCCAGCCCCGTTTTTAAAATCCAATATCCTATGAAAAACCGTAACGAAAGTATATAATAATTAACAATAAAACAATAAGTTTAATGTTTTTTTTACCATCTGAGGCAGAAGCATAAATTATACACAAAAAAAGGAGAGGCCAAAAAGCCTCTCCTTTCTCAATTATATAGCTAAATCCCTGTAAAATAAGCGCTAATACTGCCAAAGGTCTTGTTCGTAATTGAATATCTTTTCCTTGATCTTCTCTCCCTGCCATAGCATGAATAAATGATCGTCTTTTGCTAACTGAAGCAGGTCTTTGTTCTGTGGATTATCCAAAGTGGTTTTAACGATATAGCTGCTGAACATACGGCTTTCAAACAAATCTTCCCAAGTCATTCTTGCTCCTGAATTTTTAGGATTAAAAACTTCATGGTGGGTCAAGGTTGCTCTTAAGTCGGGATAATATATCCAAAAAACAGCTTTCGAATATCTGAATGTTCTTGTTCCGTCTGCATTATCGTTATAAACATCGATCATCGGCGCAATTCCTAAAATTCTGGTAAACATCCTGGAAGTATGCTTACTGAAAACAACTTCTTCCTTTATTTCAAATTTTGAAACTTTACCCGGATCAAATTCGTCTATAATAACAGAATCTTTTTTTATTCCTTTACTTCCATCGGGATCTTTTTCCCAATCAGGT
>CAIMKO010000623.1 GCA_903841915.1 uncultured Chitinophagaceae bacterium
GAATAGAGATTTCCCAAACTGTATCCCAATGCAATGGTTCCTACCCATGGCATGATGGGATACAACACAAAAAAGTTTTTGCCTGCAAAAGAAAAGAAACCCGGTTCATGCAATAAAGACCAGATGAAAGCTGCTATGCCTTTACCTGCCAAATGAACAGTATCGAACAGATTATGACATGCGATCAATAGAATCGCTATTGCAAGAATTATTTTTTTTGGTAAGTATACCAATCCTGATAAAGCGATCATACTGAAACCCAGTGACCAAAGAACAAGAAAATCAAATTCAGGGAAGTGACTATTAAAATTCCATGCAAAGTTGATCACTGTAAGTTCTAAGAAAATCAGAAAGAGTCCACGTGTAAACAAGAACTTTGATAAGGCTTTTGTTCCTTTCCTTTCTCCCACTAAAAATGCGGAGGTGCCGGTTAGCAGCATAAAAATGGGTGCACAGTAATGCGTGATCCATCTGGTTAAGAATATCGCTATGCTCGTTTTACTCAAGTCAAGCGGGTCATATATAAATGCCGGAGCATGAAAATATTCCCGCACATGGTCTAATGCCATCAACACCATTACGATACCTCTCAGTAGATCTATGGATACCAGTCTTTTATTAGTGACTATTGTTTCTTGCATGCTGTTTTTTTATGTGTACTTTTTTTGCCATCAGGGCATAAAAACTATGCAACCGCAATCTCTTTTCTTATCGGTTGTTTTTTCCAATAGGTCAAACTGCGCCAGATCCATTCTAAAGGACCTAATCGGAAGTACTTTAACCAGATGGTACTGAAGATGATTTGAAAGACCCATATACTTCCCACTACATAATACAATTGATAGCGTTCTAATGTGGCGTAATAATGGAAGCCATAAAAAACAATTGAAGTAATAATAGATTGTGATAAATAATTGGTGAATGCCATTTGGCCAACGGGTGCAAAAATGCCCAACAATTTTTTACCGACTGCTAATTTGTATAATAAGATCAGGATACTCAAATAGCCAATGGTTTGAAATACTCTTCTTATTTCATATAATCCAAACTTAGATTGTTCAATAAATTTTACTAGGTCGAATTGCAATTTGTATTGAGCAGAAAGATCAATATAATTCAAATACAATCCAATGGTTGTTCCGAGAATGGCGGTGACGACATATGTTTTTATTGATTGACTTCCCGTTAAAAACCCATTTTTAAATAATGCCATACCGATAAAGAAAAATAATAGCATATCCCAAAGCCCGTTATAAAAACCAACACTTTGAATATTCATATTAATATCTCTGTAATATTTAAAGATCTCTGCATAATTTTTATGAATGACCTTCTTTTCCTCTTCAGCAAATTTGGCGGGCAAACTATCTTTTGAAAACTTCTTTAAGTTGCTCCATTTCCCAAGAAATTCTTTTTGGTCATCATTTAATGTTTGCTTCTTTTCCTGCAAAGCTTCAGCAGCCCTTCCTTTTGTAATGATCTCTTTTTGGTCGTATAGCCCAGTTGTGTCTTTATAGGTTGCAATGGCTAATACGATGAAAGCAGCAAATAATAATTTCTTGGGTGAAAGATTACGGAACGGAAATAATAACAATCCTGTTAATGCATAAGGGTATAAAATATCACCAGGCCATAATAATAAAAATGCATTGATCAATCCAAAAACCAATAACCATAATAAAC
>CAIMKO010000624.1 GCA_903841915.1 uncultured Chitinophagaceae bacterium
ACCAACAATGTACAATGACCTTCGTCCCCAACTGTCTACTTTCCAAATAGCGATGAAAGTAAATATCATATTGGCAGAACCAAATATCACCTGATACAACAATGCATCACTTGTTACGATACCTGCCGATTTCAGAATAGTTGGCCCGTAAAATATCACTGCATTAATTCCACTGAACTGAGAAAGCGAAGTTAATATCATGGCCATCCATAACAATTTATTTAACGGCAAATGCATTAATTCACGAATACTCCCTTTTTGATGAATGGCGGCTTCTTTGATCGCATTAAATTCTATTAATGCATTTTCTTTCCCATTCACCTTATTCAATGTTTTCAAGGCTTCTTCAAAAGATCCTGATTGAACTAACCATCTAGGGCTCTCGGGAACGAAGAACAAGGAGAAACAAAATAAAGATGCCGGTATTATTCCAACCAAAAACATACCACGCCAAATATGTTCTGAAAAGACCCAATGCATTAAATGATTACTTGCGCTTACCTGAACAGAAATATAACGCTCCAGATAAACATTACTAATATAGGCGGCCAGGATTCCAATAGTGATCGCTAATTGATAAAATGTAACCAGGCTGCCTCTTTTTTTTGCAGGAGCAATTTCTGAAATGTATAATGGTGAAATATTAGAAGCTACCCCCACTCCAATTCCGGCCATGATCCTAAAAGAGATCAAGAATGGATAAGTGGATGAAAAAGAAAAACCGATCGCACTTAATAAAAATAAAATGGCTGCTACAAATAATACTTTCTTTCTTCCTATCTTATCACTCAGGTATCCTGAGAAAGCAACACCGGCAATACATCCTAATAAGGCTGAAGAAACAAATAAACCTTCCTGAGAAGAAGTTAATCCAAACTCCTGTTTTAAAGGTTCGATGATACCACTAACAACCGCCATATCAAAACCAAATAAAAACCCTCCCAATGCAGCAATCAGTGTAATAAAAGATACGATGTAAGCTGAGTTTTCTTTTCGCATGCCGAATAGTTTATGGTTTGTTTCTTGATAAATTTCAATTAACAAGCTTCTTCTTTTACATATGCAATCACCACAAAAGCAGTATTATTTCCTTTATAATTGAATTGATAATGATTCACTGCTGCAGGTATTACAAATGTTTCTGCATATTGAAATGTTTGTACAAAATTGTCGGAGCTGACTTCAATACTTTCACCTTCTACCAGCATACAAATATGACATTGATTATTTGTGTTGATCTGAACAGACCCTTTGAATTCGTATCTATCCACTTCATAAAAATGAACGGGATGTGTAGGCAATTTTAATTTTCTTCCGTTCTCCCACTTTTCAACTATTTGCGGACGTGAGATCAGTTCTTGTTCTATAACAATTCCTTTTCGTTCAAAATATAAATTATTGAAAGCGTGTTCAATATTGATGGGTCTGGGCTCACCATTCAGATCAAGTCTTAGCCAGTCGTACATTTTAAAAGTGAAGATATAAGGTGTGCTGCTGATCTCTAACACCATATTATTTTTTCCTG
>CAIMKO010000625.1 GCA_903841915.1 uncultured Chitinophagaceae bacterium
CCGAAGTATTCATCACTTTAGCGAGAGAATTAACTTCATAAAAAGATTTACTATTCAAATAAACTTCCCCCGTATGGTGAATTCGCCCAAATGAAGTGAACCAGTCTCCATAAATTGAATCTTTATACGGATTATAATTTCCAAAAAAGGAATTAGGAATAGTTACTTTCCAAACATCATCATTCACTTTTACCCAGTTATTAATTATTTCGGATCCTTTAATATGAACGGTTTCACCTTTTGCTGCTCTGAATACAATTCTTTTTTTATCGGATATCCCGCTAATGAATGGCTTTATCCATTCCCGATAAGTTCCTGAATGAATAGTAATAGTGTCACCTGCCTTTGCAAACTGAACAGCCCGATTGATTGTTTTAAAAGGCTTTGCTGTTGAACCAACATTTGAATCATTCCCTATTACAGAAACATGATATTCATTTGCAAATAACAGATTAATGAATGCCATTAAAAGAGAAAAACTAAGTAGCTTCTTCATCTCGCTAATTTTTTATTTCATTTTCAAACATAGGTGAGTAACGAACAATCGCATTTCTTACATTATTGAAATGAAATGGTTTTACATCTTTTACAGCCTTGGCTTTCACATCAATAATCTCTAACCCTGAAACATCATCACAAATCATTACAGGACGCTGATCATCCGCCTGCGTTTGAAGGTTTATATTTTCTAATCTTAAATCTTTTACATGCCTTGCAAATAATCCATAAGCAGGATTAAAGCCAAGTAAAGAAGGTTCGGGATAACCCTTTTCTAACTCAGGAAAAGCTTTTGTGCTTTGTTCTTCAGTTCCTCCTCCTTTATAAACGATATAGATGTTTTGAAGTTGAATATTCTCAACAGAATATCCTGGTGCTCCTATTATTTGTATGCCGCTTAATGAATCGACGCCGGTTGCAATAATGTTACTGATGAATATGTTTTTGACAGCACCTGTAGTAGTTGTTGCTTTTGGCCCCCTGTTTCTTTGACCCAAAGCAATATAGATAGGATAGTGATTTACATCCTGCATTGTAATATTAGAAACGATGATATTTTCCATTACACCACCATCCACTTCTTCTAATGCCAATCCGTTGCAGTTTCTAAATGTGCAATTGGAAACAACACAATTTTTAAACCCTCCATTTGATTCTGTACCAAATTTTATACGACCATTTGACCATCCGGGTTTTGCTGGAATTCTTTTGCCATTCAATAAGGTTCCTTCCAAATATCCTGATACTTCGCAATTAGAAATAACCAGGTTTTCTGTTATCACAGGTTTGTTCAGTGCAAATGAACTTTTGGGACAAATAGCATCATCACCGGGTGAGTTTACACGGCAATTTGAAACCAGCGTATTCGTACAACAATCAATATCAATTCCATCTCTGTTAGTATCGATTGTTACATTGTCAATTGTTAAAAGATCACATCCTGTTGTAAGAATCGCAAAATGACCACCATGAAAAATAGTAACATCTCTGATCAATACATTGCTGCATAATTTTAGTGCGATTGCCTTATCCCCCGTACTTACAGCACCGCCTGTCGGGTTCCCTTTGTATTCATTATCTCGGCTGATCAATCCGCCACCGTTAATCATCCCCCTTCCGGTAATGGAAACATTTTTTAAATTCTCTCCCCAGATAAGACTGTTATGAAAAAAAGTATGCCCGCCATCCTGATATTGTTTGTATGGAAATATTTCAGCAGTATCATACGCATACATTTCCGGTGTGGCTCCAATGATTATTGCACCTGCATCAATAAATAAATTGATATTACTTTTCAAATGGATGCTACCGCTTAGATAATTCCCGGTTGGAAATAATACAGTTCCGCCACCGGCATTGAAGCAAGCATCAATGGTTTTATTTATTGCAATATGGTCAAGATGCTTTCCATCACCGACTGCTCCAAAATCTTTTACATTAAAAGCCCTTGAAACTATAAGTGGGTTGTATTGACAAAATAGATTTGCAGAAATCATTATCAATAAAGAAACACTTACCCATTTAATTTTTAAGCTTACAAATTTGTTTTCAAAAGAAATTAAATGGCAACTGAGCATAGATCGG
>CAIMKO010000626.1 GCA_903841915.1 uncultured Chitinophagaceae bacterium
AGACGTGTGCTCTTCCGATCTTCAATTTGGTTTGAAGTTTGACCAGCTCTTTTTTGTTCAGCAATAGTTTTCTGTCATGAACCGCAATATGGTTATTCATGGTGCCATGCGAATATTCAGCAATGTATAAACCCCGCACCCATAATTCGCTTCCTTCAAACATACAGAAAGCATCATTAAAGCTTACTTTGCCTTCACGAACACTTTTTACTTCAGTGCCCAACAATACAATGCCTGCCACATATTTATCTTCAATGCTGTAGTTGAAATAAGCCTGCCTGTTGTTCATTTCTTTAGCCATAAGACCCTAACCCCTGAAGGGGAATGTTTACATGATGCATTAAGTATTCGGAAACATTAGTTAGCAAAGAAGTACAATGTCAGGTTGAGCTTGTCGAAACCGATTTTCGACTATTGATTTCTTTAACTAGCCTTCGATATACTGCCAATAACCGTTAGTAAAAGACCTTGAAAACCATTTGTAAACAAATGATTTTTTATTTGCCACTAAGTCTCTAAGGCTCAAAGAAAAAGCGAAGCTTTTTAAAAGTTTGTGACTTAGCGCCCCTGCCTGCCGGTAGGCAGGTTTGTGGCTAAACTGTCATTTTCAATGTGCTTTTCTGCAAAGCAGAAATTTGTTACTAAGTCTGACATCTTCTTCAACTAATAACATTTATTCGTTCTATCGTTCAATCAATTTCTGAATAAAGCAGTTAATTGAGAAAGTTTATCTTTTAATTTTTTTCTGTCAACAATAAAATCCAGGAAGCCATGCTCCAATAAGAATTCACTACGTTGGAATCCTTCCGGCAGATCTTTTTTAATGGTTTCTTTTATTACACGCGGTCCTGCAAAACCTATTAGAGCGCCGGGTTCGGCAATATTCAAATCGCCCAGCATTCCGAAACTTGCAGAGATCCCGCCAAAAGTCGGATCGGTCAATAAAGAAATAAAAGGCAATTTCGCGTCACTGAGTTGGGATAATTTACCACTTGTCTTTGCCAACTGCATTAAACTAAAAGCACTCTCCATCATTCTGGCACCTCCGCTTTTACTGATGACCAGATAAGGCAATCTGTGTTCAATGCAATAATCAATTGCACGACTGAATTTTTCTCCCATCACACTTCCCAGTGATCCGCCGATGAATTCAAAATCCATACAGGCTATCACGATACCCTCTCCATTTACAGTTCCGGTAGCAACCCGCATGCTGTCTTTTAAATTGGTCTTGGAATGAATTTCATCCAATCGTTTCTGATAATTTTTAAGATCAGTAAAATTCAAGAAATCCTTGCTCTGAATATTGTCGTACAGTTCAATGTATTCTTCACCGTCAAAAAGGAAGTCGTAATACTCTTCACTACCAATGCGGTGATGGTAATTACATTTGGGACAAACATATAAATTCTCTTTCAGTTCAGATGAAGTAAGGATATAATTGCAATGCGGACATTTATTCCAAAGTCCTTCAGGAGTCTCTTTTTTATCGGCTGTAGAAGTAGTGATTCCCTTGCGGATACGACGATACCATTTCTGTTTCACTTCTTCGTTAGAAGCTGTTTCTTCACCGGTTAAATTAACTTCTAAGTCTTCTTCACGTTCTTTTTTCATACGTTCTCTTTTCGATTGGGGGATGAAGGTAAATAATTATTTTTTAGTGCAAAATCGGACCTGAAATTTGTAAAATCAGGGATTCAGGTAGTAGCATTTCTCCAAAAAAGATCCTCCAATATGCCATCCTAATGTTTCAACACTTATTGTTTATAAAGGTCTTTCCAAATGACCGTTTTTCCAGTCTTTGCCGAAAATTTGGCTGCTTCTAAGATCTGCATGACGATTTTATTATTGGCAGGTGCAGATAGATCATATTGGCCCATTTTAATATTCCCATTCACAATATTTGAAAAATACATGAATGGGTCCTGGCTGCCTTGGGGCAAAGCCGAAGCTTTTAAAATATCTTTTTGTTTTTGATCTTTTTTCAGCACGATCATATTCTCTTTATCCAAGCAAAAAACATAACCGTCTTTTCCATAGACTTCCATGTCTTTTCTGCTGTAGGGCCAGTTCCATGATGCCTGAATGATCACTTGGGATTTAGGGTAAGTAAGAATGATCGTCGCTTCATCTTCTACTTTGGGATATAAATCCGGTTTGATCTGTTGCGTGATACAGGAAACAGTAAGGGGATGTTCTCCCTTCATTAGCCATGTGGTGATATTCGCACCGTAACAACCAAAATCGGTCAATGCACCGCCGCCATTTAATATTGGATCGGTGAGCCATTCCAGGAATTCGGGATTACAACCGATCTCAATAGGTCCCTGATGACCCGTATGAAAAACTATTTTTTTTATAGGACCGATCTCATTTTTATCATTCACTATTTGCCAGGCTTCTTTATTACTGCCATACCAGGTGGTCTCATAATTGGTGAGCAAATGAATTTTATATTTATTGGCAAGTGCCAACATTTTTTCTGCATGTTCCATATTCACTGCCAATGGTTTTTCTACCATTACGTGAATGCCTTTTGGGGCACAATATTCCACAGTTTTTAAATGATCATAAATAGTGTTGTAAGCGAAAACAGCATCAGGCTTTGTCTTCTCGATCATTTCTTCCATGCTGTTGTAAACGATATTCATACTATAGCCATGCTGCTTTGAATAAGCCTCAGCAAGTTTGCGATTGGGTTCAGCAATCCCAACAATTTCAATATCTCCCATCTTTTCTCTGCCCAATATCCAATGAACATGTGTGTG
>CAIMKO010000627.1 GCA_903841915.1 uncultured Chitinophagaceae bacterium
CGCACCACCGTCCAATACCGCTTTAAATAATTGTGTGTTAAGTATTTTTGGCATTAATTCCGCGATCAATGCATCTTTCTCTGGCTCGAAAATGAAATCAGATTTCTTATTTCCTGCAGCGGTCTTTGTCTTTGGAATGGGCAAGAATTGTTCAGCAGCAAAACGTTGTGTAGCAGCGTTTTTAAATTCGCTGTAAATGATCTCAATAGCATCAAACTCTTTATTCTCAAATGCTTTCATAGCTGCCTGAGAAGCAACCTGCACATTTTCAAAATTTAAATGCAGATAAAGATCTTTGTAAGTAGGATCTGTTTTATAACCGGCTTTGGTCAACCCTTCATATCCTTTTTTACCAATATTCCAAATGGTCACATTTCCTTTCTTGAAAGCCGCTTCATATTTATCACTAATGGTTTGTTTAGCCAGTTTCATGATATTTGAATTATAGGCACCGCACAAACTTCTGTCGCTGGTGATCACGATCAGTAAAACTTTTTCGATCGGTCTTTCTTCTGCCAGTTTTAAACCGCTTCCTCCGTCAGAATTGCTAACAATATTGCTCAGTACTTCCTGCAACTTTTTGGCATAGGGCCTCATTTGAATGATGGCATCCTGTGCTTTACGCAATTTTGCAGCACTTACCAATTTCATCGCCTTGGTAATCTGTTGTGAACCCTGAACACTCTTGATCCTGTTACGGACTTCTTTTAACTGACCTGCCATTGGTAGAAAGTTTATTAGTTTATGAGTTTATCGGTTTAGGGAAAGGATAAAACACAGTAACAACTACATCATTCCCTAAAACATACAAACTTTTGAACCTTTTTTAATCGGCAGCAAAAGTAACAGAAAAGCCCCTAAATTCCATCTGCATTGTAAAAACTGTGGAAATTCTTTCTGCAAAAGGATTATACTAACCGGTTGGCGGAATTAATTTGCTGAAGCATACTTAACCCTGCTTACCTATGAGTTGTAAATTAATTTTGTTTGAACTGCATAATTGTATTGCTTTTTTCAGCTAATACAATAAGGATTTACAGGTCTCTTCTTCGTATCTTGTTCGGGTCAAGTCCACTAATTAGTGGACTTGACCCGAACAAGACCAAAAGAAAACAGGGAGAAGGTATGAAGGATACAGCAAAACCTCAATCTGTACTTCCATAGCCTTGAGGACCGGAATATTTTGCAGAAGCCTGATGCTTCCGATAATCGGCAGACCGTGAAATCTATCAAACCTGTTAAGTAATCGGTAAAGGCGCTATTTAACCATTGTTCTGGTTTCTCTATGCTCAATTTCTTTACCTTTGGCGGCCTTGAAAAATAGTGCCATTTTGACGAGAAATCATTTGTAGCACCGTTTTTGAAAACCAATCAAATTATTTATATAACAGACTTAATGATATGTTGAATATTCTATCCAAGATTTTAGGTGGTAATAAGAGCGAGAAAGATGTAGCCAAGATCCAGCCATATGTGGCCAAGATCAATCAATTCTTTCAGCAGTATGAGAAGCTTTCGAATGACGAGCTAAGGAATAAGACCGTTGAATTCAGACAACGCATCAAAGAACATTTGAAAGATATTGATGCAGAAATTGCCGGCAAACAACAAACAGCAGACGATTTACCGGCTGCGGATATTCATACTAAAGACGCTATTTATCAGGAAGTTGATAAATTGAAGAAAGAACGCGATAAGGCGATCGAAGTGATCCTGGATATTATCTTACCTGAAGCTTTTGCAGTAGTAAAAGAAACAGCACGCAGGTTTAAAGAAAATACGGAACTAGTTTCAACAGCAACAGAACTCGACAGAGAATTATCTGTATCAAAAGATTATGTCAAAATAAATGGGGATCAATCCATTTTTCAAAATACATGGACTGCAGCAGGCGGTAAAGTAACCTGGAACATGGTACATTATGATGTGCAGTTATTGGGTGGCGTGGTATTACACCAGGGGAAAATTTCTGAAATGTCAACCGGTGAGGGTAAAACGCTAGTTTCAACATTGCCTTCCTATTTAAATGCATTGGCCGGTGAAGGGGTGCATGTGGTTACCGTGAATGATTATCTCGCCAAACGCGATAGTGAATGGAACGGTACTTTATTCGAATGGCTGGGATTGACCGTTGATTGTATCGATAAGCATGAGCCAAATGGCGAAACAAGACGCAAAGCTTATTTAGCTGATATAACCTACGGTACCAATAACGAATTCGGTTTTGATTATTTGCGCGATAACATGGTGCACAGTCCGGATGAAATGGTACAACGCAAACATCATTTTGCAATGGTGGATGAAGTGGATAGTGTATTGATCGATGATGCCAGAACACCATTGATTATTTCAGGTCCCATTGGCAGGCAAGATAATATCGAACAATTCTTTGAACTGAAACCGCGTATTGAAAAAATAGTGGAAGCGCAAAAACGTGCTACCAATCAGTTTTTAAATGAAGCCAAGAAAAAGATCGCTGAAGGGAATGATGATCCAAAAGATGGCGGATTGGCTCTTTTCCGTGCACAGCGGGGATTGCCGAAGAGTACAGCATTGATCAAATATTTAAGTGAGCCGGGTATCCGTGTAAAATTGCAGAAAGCAGAAAATTATTATCTCGCCGATCAGTCACGCGAAATGCCTAAAGCCGATGCAGAATTATATTTCTACATCGATGAAAAAAATAATTCGGTTGAGTTAACTGATAAAGGAATTCAACTTATTACCAAAGCAGGAGAAGATCCTAATTTCTTTGTGATTCCCGATATCAGTGTTGCTTTAGGTGATATTGAAAAAAATGTTTCTCTTGAGGCAGAAGAAAAACTGCATCAGAAAGAGGCAATCATCAACGATTATTCTGTAAAAGCAGACCGTATCCATACAGTGCAACAATTATTAAAAGCATACACTTTATTTGATAAGGATGTAGAGTATGTGGTGATGGATGAAGCGGTCAAGATCGTGGATGAACAAACCGGACGTATCCTGGATGGTCGTCGTTATTCAGACGGATTGCATCAAGCCATTGAAGCAAAAGAAAATGTAAAGATCGAAGCAACGACACAAACCTATGCTACGGTTACATTGCAGAACTATTTCCGTATGTATCACAAGCTTTGCGGTATGACGGGTACTGCGGAAACAGAAGCATCTGAGTTATGGGATATCTATAAACTTGATGTGGTAACCATTCCAACAAATATCCCTTGTATCCGTGTGGATGATCAGGATCTGGTATTTAAGACCAAACGTGAAAAATTTGGTGCGGTCATCGAAGAAATAACAAAACTGCGCAATGCAGGAAGGCCGGTTCTTGTAGGTACAACATCTGTTGAAGTAAGTGAATTACTGAGCAGGATGCTGCGTCAGAAACAGGTTCCGCATAATGTATTGAATGCAAAACAACATGCCCGTGAAGCACAGATCGTTGCTGAAGCAGGCTTTGCCGGTTCAATTACTATCGCAACCAATATGGCCGGTCGTGGTACCGATATTAAACTCGGGCCGGGTGTTAAAGAAGCAGGTGGTTTGGCAATTGTGGGTACCGAAAGACATGAATCGCGTCGTGTGGACAGACAGTTACGTGGTCGTGCAGGACGTCAGGGTGATCCCGGATCTTCTATGTTCTTTGTTTCACTCGAAGATGATCTGATGCGTATGTTCGGAAGTGAACGTATTGCGAAAGTGATGGACTTTGCCGGATACAAAGAAGGTGAAGTGATACAACACAGTATGATCACCAAATCAATCGAACGTGCACAGAAAAAAGTGGAAGAGAACAACTTTGGCATCCGTAAGCGTTTGCTGGAATATGATGATGTGATGAACAAGCAACGTACGGTTATTTATACAAAACGCAGTCACGCATTATTCGGTGAAAGACTGGCTTTGGATCTGGATAACGCTTTCTATTCTGTTGCGGAAGGATTGATCAGTTCATTCAAAGAACAAAATGACCATGAAGGATTCCGTTTGGCTGTGATCGTGAATTTTGGAACGGATACAAAGATCACATCGGATGAATTGAATAAATTATCTGATCAGCAGTTGGCAGAAAAATTATACGATGAAGTAATTGATAACTATCAGCATAAGAAACAGGAACTGGCAACAAAAGCTTTACCTGTGTTTAAAAACATTCGTTTAAAACAGGGCAATCATATCGAAAATGTGATCGTGCCTTTTACTGACGGAAGAAAGAATATGCAGGTGTTGGCGAATATGGATAAGACATTGTCAACCAACGGAACTGAACTGGTAAATGCTTTGGAACGCAATGTTACATTGAGTTTGATCGATGATGCATGGAAAGAACATTTACGTGCCATGGATGATCTGAAACAAAGTGTGCAGACCGCAACCTATGAACAGAAAGATCCATTGGTGATCTATAAAGTGGAAGCATTTAATCTATTCAAACAAATGGATAGTGAAGTGAATAGAGATATTGTTGAGTTCCTCTCTCATTCAACCATTCCTATTGAAGATGAAGGACAAGTGAGAGAAGGCCGTCAGCAAAAAACGGATCTCAGTAAAATGCGCACACAAAAAGATGAATTGGATGGCGCAGGACATGATGATAATTATATTGACCCTTCAGCACCCGTAAAACAGGAGCCGATAAAAGTGGGGCCGAAGATCGGAAGAAATGATCCTTGTCCTTGCGGCAGTGGAAAGAAATATAAAGCCTGTCACGGTAAAGATGCCTAATACATTTTTTCAATATTAAGGTTGTTGATCTTGAAAAGGTTGACAACCTTTTTTATTTTGCTACTTTTATGTTTCAAAAACATAGCTTATTTATGAATATTGCTTCTTATATCGATCATACTGTTTTAAAGCCAACAACATTAATCGCTGATATTGAAAAAGTTTGTAGCGAAGCCAAACAGTATCATTTTGCAGCAGTATGTGTCCCCCCAAATTTTGTAAAAAAGGCAAAAGAACTTACACAGGGAAGTGAAGTGAAAGTGGCTACTGTTATCGGTTTCCCGTTTGGTTATTCGGCCATTGAAGCAAAGATTGCAGAAATAGTATTGGCAATTGTGGATGGTGCCGATGAATTGGATGTAGTAATTAATATATCAGCTATTAAAAATAATGATTGGGAATATTTAGCGAATGAAATCAATCACATCATGCCCATCATCAAACAAAAAAATAAAACGATAAAAATTATAATTGAAAGTGGTATTTTAACTGATGATGAAATAATTAAATGCTGTGAATTGTACGGTGCTTCCGGAATTGATTTTTTAAAAACGTCAACAGGCTATGCAGAAAAAGGTGCTACTGTTGAAGCTGTTAAACTTTTTCGTCAACATCTTCCATCACAAGTTCAAATTAAAGCATCTGGTAGAATCCGCGATTATGCTTTTGCCAAACAATTGATAGATGCAGGAGCAACTCGTTTAGGATGCAGCGCGGGTGTGGCAATTGTTAATGGAGAGCCCGTTGAAGAAAAAGGATATTAATTTTCCTTATCTTACTTAATCAATACTCTTGTATGAAATTATTTTGTTTTTTCTTTTTTATAATGAGCTTTTGCAAAATTTCAATTGCATCAAGTGATACCATTATTGTTCATAAAGACCCAAGATTGGATGTATTAACTCAAAAGCAAATACAGATCAATAAACATGCTTCGATGTTGACTAGCAACGGCCAATATAAAGGATTTCGCGTTCAGGTGATCAGCACTACCAATCGTGATGAGGCATTTAAGACAAAGAATGATCTTGCAGCAAAATTTCCTGACCAGAAGATTTATACTATTTTCCAGTCACCCACTTTTAAAGTGCGGATAGGAAATTTTTTGAAGAAAGAGGATGCGGAGAATTTTAGAAAACAAATAAGCAATTTATTTTCACAAGGAATTTATGTTGTTGATGATGCGATCGACTATGTGCCGAAGACTGAGGAAGAAAGTAGTCAATAGTCCAAGGGTCAAGGGTCAAGGGTCAAGGGTCAAGGGTCAAGGGTCAAGGGTCAAGGGTCA
>CAIMKO010000628.1 GCA_903841915.1 uncultured Chitinophagaceae bacterium
GCTATGGCAATGCAATTGCCTGCTGTATCTACACGTTGCGGAGGTGTGGAAGAAGTGATCGATCATGGTATTGATGGATTTATTGCGGAATTATATGATCCCGGAACTGTCGCAGATCAACTGGCTCCATTGATGAAGAATTTTGAATTACGAAATGCAATTGGCACTGCCGCAAGGAAAAAAGTTGAAGCCGGGTTCGTGCTGGAAGAACAAACAAAGACCTTCGAAAAAAAATATCGGAGTCTGTTTAGTGTTGCCTAAGAACACAACTAAATTATTTACCAATATACATGCAGAAGCTCAGATTTGCGATTATCGGATGCGGAAGAATAGGGTTGCGTCATGCGCAACATATAGAGGCTTGCGGGGAATTGGTCGCAGTATGTGATATAGTATTCGAGAAAGCTGTTTCATTGGCTGAAATGTATCAGGCCAGAGCATACAAAACATTGCAGGACCTTTTAAATGAGCAGAAGAATATCGATGTGATCTCAATTTGCAGCCCAAATGGATTACATGCCTTGCAAAGTATTCAATGCTTGGAATCGGGATTTCATGTATTGGTTGAAAAGCCAATGGCATTGAATGCAGATGATGGCAAAGCAATGATCGCGGCAGCTGAAAATGCAGAGAAGAATTTATTTGTAGTAAAGCAAAACAGATTTAACCCCCCGGTGATGGCAGTTAAAAATGCCATCGATAACGGGAAATTAGGAAAGATCTATAATGTACAGTTAAATTGTTTTTGGAACAGGGGTAAAGGATATTACCAGGATACATGGAGAGGGACAAAAGAACTGGATGGAGGAAGTTTGTTTACCCAATTCAGCCATTTTATCGACTTGCTCTATTGGTTCTTTGGAGACATTGCAACTGTTTATGCTTTGAGCGATAACTACGCACATCAACAAGTCATTGAGTTTGAAGATACCGGTGCTGCTGTATTTAAATTGGCAAACGGGATCATCGGAACTATTCATTTTACGGTAAACAGTTTTAAAAAGAATATGGAAGGTTCGTTGACCGTTTTTGGGGAAAAAGGAACTGTTAAGATCGGCGGGCAATATTTGAATGAATTGGAATATCAGTGTATCGAAAATTTCAGTTTCGATGTATTGCCGGATGGAAATGCTGCTAATGATTATGGAACATACTTTGGTTCAATGAGTAATCATGATAAGGAATATCTGCAACTAATTGAAACGATTCAAAACGGAAATATAAATACCCACAATGCATTTGAGGGATTGAAAACAATAGAGATCATTCAAAAGATTTATCAATCAGCCAAACATTTGAATTGATGACATACAAAAGCTTGACAACCGGGATACGAGATGTTCGATTTGGCGAGAATGTAAAAGTGATCGAACCCTGTAATTTGTATGAATGCAGTATCGGCAGCAATTCTTTTATTGGACCCTTTGTCGAAATTCAAAAGGGGGTAGCGATCGGTGAAAATTGTAAGATCCAATCACATAGTTTTATTTGCGAGTTGGTCAAGATCGGAAACAATTGCTTTATTGGCCATGGGGTGATGTTTGTGAATGACCTGTTTTCAA
>CAIMKO010000629.1 GCA_903841915.1 uncultured Chitinophagaceae bacterium
TCAGGGCGAGTGGTATAAACTTTTAGTCGATGGACCATGGACGATGGACCATGGACTACAAAATCAATCTCTGCACCGATAGATTTACCGATCCAATTCGTCTGCATTTCTTTCATCGCATCGCTGAAATCCACGGTTTGTAAGCCTTGCAGCAAACGGTCGGCATATTCTGTTATCCTTAAATACCATTGACGCAATTTCTTTTTTACTACCGGATGACCGCCACGTTCACTTACACCATTCACCACTTCATCATTCGCTAAAACTGTTCCTAATGCTTCGCACCAGTTCACTTCACCATAACCGCAATACGCCAAACGATAGTGCATCAGCACTTCCTGCTGATATTCATCCGTAAAACTTTTCCAGAGATCTTTTTCAAATTCAATACTCGCATCACCCGGACAAGGAAAATTAATATTCCCTTCCGTTTCAAAAGTTGAGATCAATTGCGTGATACTTTCAGCCTTCTGTGTAAAGCGATTGAAATAGGAATTGAATAATTGCAGGAATATCCACTGGGTCCATTTGTAATATGCAGGATCGCATGTTTTTACTTCTCTGTCCCAATCGAAACAAAAACCGATCTTATCTAACTGAGCCCTAAAATTATTGATATTATTTTCCGTTGAGATGGCAGGATGAATGCCATGCTCGATGGCATATTGTTCGGCCGGCAATCCAAATGCATCATAGCCCATGGGATGCAAGACATTAAAACCCTTCAATCTTTTAAAGCGTGCAAAAATATCGCTGGCAATATAACCCAGGGGATGTCCCACATGCAAACCCGCACCACTCGGATAGGGAAACATATCCAGCACATAATATTTAGGTTTATCGCTTTTGTTCGAAACCTTGTAAGCATTTGATTCTTTCCAATGCATTTGCCATTTCTTCTCTATTTCCCTGAAATTGTATTCCATATTTTATTTGCGCTATATTTTTTGTTCATGGGTCATAGGTGATAGTTCATACAGGTTTCACCTTTGACTTTTTATTTTATTTCCGGCTTTTGTTTTTCATGGCATCGTCCCTTGTGTCACTCACTTGTACTTTCAAAGCTGTGAGCGGCGAGCCATTAGCTTCGAGCAAAAAACTCATAGCTCGTAGCTAAAAACTCATGGCTTTCTTCCGTTCAAAATAATTCTAACAAAATTTTTTATCTGTAATATTTTACCTTGCTATACTTTGACGGCTGAAGAAATCGTTAGAGTGGTTGCAAATGTACGTGATTAGCTACATTTGCATTGTTCACAACTGAAGCAATTTACTATGGCAAAAGAAGGATCATCCTCACTAAAAAGAAGCAAGCCCAATTATATTTACAGCATTATCGGCGTATCGCTGGTATTGCTTATCATGGGCATCATGGGCTGGATCTTTTTAAACTTTGAAAGAGCCGGACAGGTTTTTAAGGAAGATATCAAGCTGCAGGCTTTTTTGCGGACCGCCAATAAAGACACGATCGGCCAGATACAGCAATATATTGCGCATCAGCCTTATGCCAAGGATGTTCAGTATATAAATAAGGAAAGTGCTAAACAAATATGGAATAAAGATAATAATGAAGACTGGGCAAAGATATTAGATGCAAATCCTTTACCCGAAAGCATCGACTTTTTTGCAAAAGCAGCTTATGTGAACAGGGATAGCCTGAATAAAATATCTGCCGATATCATGAAAGTATACGGTAATCAGATCACCGAACTGAAATATCCCAGCGATCTGGTTAATAATGTGAACGATAAGGCTTCTAAATTCGGGCTGGCATTTTTGGTGGTAGCCGTTGTTCTTTGCCTGATCGTGATGTTTAGTATCGACAATACCATCCGCTTGGCCATGTTCAGCAACCGTTTCCTCATCAAGACCATGCAGATGGTAGGCGCTACCAGAGGTTTTATCACGAAGCCAATGGACGTTAAAGCAGTAGTCAATGGCCTGATCAGTGCAGGAATTTCCATTGTATTGTTGTTTATAATGATCACCTGGCTGGAAAATCAGGTTCCGCAATTGAAACTGATACATGATATGACTTTGAATCTGATACTTTTTGGCGGCATGATCGTTGTGGGAGTGAGCATTTCGGTGATCAGCACCCATCGCAGCGTAAGGAAATATCTGAAGATGAAACTGGATGATCTGTATTAGTCCCTAGACAATAGACCATGGTCTAAAAACCAATTTTAAGATTTTTTTCTATTCGCCATTCACCATTGACTATTGACTTTCCCTATATTGCAGTCCTCAAAATTTGTATCATGAGCGATAAAATTCAAAAAACAGCAGACCCTTTATTTGGCAAGGAAAATTATATGTGGATGGCAATTGGCGGCGTGATCATTGCGCTGGGTATGTTCCTGATGAGTGGCGGTAAGAATCAGGATCCTAAAGTATTCGATTATAATGTGGTGTATAGTACAACAAGGGTTACTGTTGCTCCCATACTCATCATTCTGGGCCTGTTGGTAGAAGTCTATGCGATCTTCAAGAAATCGAAAACAGCAGAATAAACTCATTTTGCCATTCAATAAATCATTAGCGGTGTTTTTCACCGCTTTTTTTGTTTCTTTATCATTCAAACCACTAACTTAAATTTATGGATACGTTGCAATCTATCATTATCGCCATAGTAGAAGGGATAACTGAATTTTTACCCGTTTCATCTACCGGTCATATGATCATTACCAGTTCACTGATGGGGATAGAGAAGGATGATTTTGTAAAATTGTTCGAGATCGCTATTCAGTTAGGTGCTATACTTTCGGTTGTTGTTTTATACTGGAAGAAATTCTTTGACTTTTCAAAATGGCAGTTTTATATCAAGTTGATCATTTCTGTTATTCCTGCATTGATACTGGGAAAATTATTATCAGAAAAGATTGACGGATTATTGGAAAGTCCAACCACCGTTGCCATCAGTCTGTTAGTGGGTGGTATCATTCTTTTATTCGTTGATAAATTGTTTACACAGCATACAATTACGGAAGAAAAAGATATTACTTATACAAAAGGTTTTATCATCGGTATCTGGCAATGTTTGGCAATGATACCCGGTGTAAGCCGCAGTGCAGCAAGTATTATTGGTGGTATGCAGCAAAAATTAACAAGGAGTGCTGCAGCTGAATTCTCATTCTTCTTAGCAGTGCCGACCATGGCAGCGGCAACCGGATATAAATTATTAAAAACATTCACTACACATCCTGAGATATTAAAGGACAAACACAATTTAATGCTCTTAGGTTTAGGCAATGTGGTTGCCTTCATCGTTGCATTACTTGCGGTTAAATTCTTTATAGGCTATTTACAAAAACACGGATTCAAAATATTCGGCTGGTACAGAATTGCAGTAGGTATAATCGTACTGGTTTTATTACAACAGGGAATTATAAAATAATTTATGCTAAATGTTGAATGTTAAATGATAAATTAGAGTTTAGGAATAACAGGATTCAACATTTAAAATTTATCATCTAACATTTCTTTATGCTAACTGCTCCCAAAAAAATAGTCAATGCATGGGCCATGTACGATTGGGCCAATAGTGCTTATTCATTGATCATCACATCTGCCATCTTTCCTGCCTATTATACAGCCATTGCACCGGCACAGGTACAATTCATCGGCAGGACTTTTGAAAGGGCGTCTTTGGCTTCCTATGCTATCTCTTTTTCTTTTTTGATCATTGCATTTTTATCCCCCATACTTTCTTCTATTGCCGATTATAAAGGCAATAAGAAATCATTCATGAAGTTCTTCTGCTATCTGGGTTCCACGGCCTGTTGCAGCATGGTCTTTCTTACCAAAGAAAATATTGGCTGGGGTATTGTAGCGTCCATTGTCGCTTCTATCGGTTATTGCGGCAGTATTGTATTTTACAATGCTTATCTGCCAGAAATAGCTGCAGAAGAAGACCAGGACAGAATTAGTGCAAAGGGTTTTGCTTTAGGA
>CAIMKO010000630.1 GCA_903841915.1 uncultured Chitinophagaceae bacterium
AGTCTTAATTTATCACCAATATTCGCATTCACGTTTACATTGGCATTCATATTAAAATCAAATCCGCCTGTTTTTCTGGCAGCTTCAGGCAATGTTGGATTCAAGGTGTTTTGCCCCTGATAACCTGCCATGATATCAACATTACCTTGTGGTTTGATATCCACTTTTAACCCATTGGGCCCTACACCAAAAATCCTGTCGAATAACTTATTGTATACCCGTGGTGGCGGGCGCTGCGTTTTTTTATTCAATGCAGTTAATGCATCGGCACGCATTTTAAAATAATCTGCTTCCGACCCTCTTGTTTGTAAAAGATAATATTCGTCGAAGCTGAGATAAGTTGGCTTTCTATATAAACTGTTTCCTATTTTTTCAGTAATGATATACCGGTTCGTTTTAGCATCGTATTCTACGGTTTGTTTGATGATGGAGGTATCCCTCAGATCAAATGGATTGTGGCTTTGAGAACTAAGTCGGTCTCCTCTTCTGTCACTAATGGGAAAATGTAAGCTGTCTTTTGATTGGGCCAAAGCAGTTGCCATAGGACATATACATGCCACAGCAAAAAAAAGAATAAATAAATGAATGAATGAGCGATTCAAAAAAGATAGCCTTGGTTAGGTAGAGATTGGTCCTATAATCAGAGGTTTTTGAGTGCTTGTTTAATAATGTCTTCTAATGATTGATTGTTATTTGTATCTGTTACTTTCTTCACCGCATTTTCTGCCATGGGTCTTCCGATGCCCAAACCAATCAAAGCATTTACTGCATCAGCATTTATATTGACCACAAAACCGGTTGCAGAAAAAGATTCTAAAGATTGCTTTCCCAATTTGTCTCTCAGTTCCACTACCAATCTTTCTGCCGTCTTTTTTCCAATGCCTTTGATACTTGATAATTGTACGGTATTGCTTTGTATGATGGCTCTGCTTACTTCTTCCGGCTTCATACCTGACAACATCATTCTGGCAGTTGCTGCGCCTATGCCCGATACGCTCAATAAGAGCAGAAACATATCCTTTTCAGCTGTATCAGCAAATCCGAATAAGGTCTGTGCATTCTCGGTAATATGTAGATAAGTATGCAACTGTCCGCTATCCTTATTACTGATAGCCGAATAGGTATTCAAACTTATTTGCAGGTCATAACCCACCCCGTTTACATCCACAATCACATGAGATGGAGTTTTAACTGCAAAAGGTCCTCTTACAAAAGCGATCATACTTGCTCCAAAAATAGGCTTTTCGGGCTGATTTCCGGCCTTTTTCAATAACGGATTAAGCCATAATTAATTTTAAAATGACGATTAAAATTTGATTTCAGATATTTGCCCCCGTCTTATTAATCAAACAAGAACCTAAAGATGAGTAAAATTACAGCAGCAATTACAGCAGTGGGCGGCTATGTTCCCGAAACAAAATTGACCAATGCTGACCTTGAGAAAATGGTAGATACCAATGATGAATGGATCAGAACCCGCACGGGTATCTCAGAAAGAAGGATCTTAAAAGGAGAAGGCAAAGCAACAAGTGATCTTGCCGTACCCGCCATTCAGGAAATATTACACAAAAAAAATCTGGATCCCAAAGAGATCGATTGCATTATTTGTGCCACCGTTACACCCGATATGCTATTTCCTTCAACAGCCAATATCATCAGCGATAAGGTGGGTGCAACCAATGCTTTCAGCTATGATATCTTAGCAGCCTGCAGCGGATTCCTGTTTGCATTAACAACAGGAGCTACATTGATAGAAAGCGGAAGATATAAAAAAGTGATCGTGGTGGGTGCCGATAAAATGAGCAGTATTGTTGATTATACCGATCGTACCACTTGTATTATCTTCGGTGATGGTGGTGGTGCCGTTCTATTAGAACCAAGTACCGACGAAAATGGAATACTTGACAGTATCTTAAGATCGGATGGATCAGGCAAGGCATTCTTACACATGAAATCAGGCGGTTCAATTAGTCCGGCTTCAGTTGAAACAGTATTGGCAAAACAACATTTTATCTTTCAGGACGGTCAACCCGTTTTCAAATTCGCAGTGAAAGGAATGGCGGATGTGAGTGCAGAACTATTGGAAAGAAATCAACTAACAGGAGATGATATTGCATGGTTGGTGCCGCATCAGGCAAATCTCAGGATCATTGATGCCACTGCCAACCGCATGGGCTTATCGAAAGACAAAGTGATGATCAATATCCAGAAATACGGTAATACCACAGCTGGTACATTACCCCTGTGCTTGTGGGATTGGGAAAAGAAATTGAAGAAAGGCGATAATATTGTGCTTGCAGCATTCGGTGGCGGATTTACCTGGGGCGCCACTCTCGTAAAATGGGCTTATGATACCGAGTAATTGCATCGCATTTATCAGGTAACA
>CAIMKO010000631.1 GCA_903841915.1 uncultured Chitinophagaceae bacterium
CAAAAGAACTATTCTCTGCATTAGATAGACCTTGTATTATGCCAATATATTTTTTTGAAAATTCGGACAAATAAGTACCTGAAATCTCACTCAGCTCTTCAAGCGCTGCATCAAGTAATGCCGTATGAACTAATGCATTTCTTTTAAGAATATCATTTATCTTTAAATTGATAACCCCTATGGATTCAAAGTTATTTGCAAACACCCGGATAGTATTAAGCTTAGTGTCCTTAAGCTTATAAATCGTTTTAAATATTTCGGTAATCGAGTCATCATACGATAAACCCTGATTGCCAGTCCCAAGTAGAATCATGGAAATACTTTCGTCCGATTCTGCAGGGAATTTTTCCAGGAAAGAACAAAGCTCGGAGTACCGTCTGGTTAATGTTGCCTTGGTGAAGTTGGATTTTTTAGTATAATCCGACAGTTCGATTGCCGCCAGCTTCCCGAAATAACTGTTTTCCGGTGTTTGAAAGGACAAGATATTTTCAGAAATCCTCTTCCTTTCCGGTAACGCATCAGTAGTAAAGTCCAGGTCCAGTCTTTGGTACAACCCTTCCCAGGTCGTATTGGGCGCCGGATAAAAATCGTTCTTAAAAGCAGAAAGCAAAAGGATATCGGTATAAATATCAAAGATATCCCCGGCATAAAATTCGATAATCAGACTTTTGTCTTCGATTAAAATCTCGTGCAGATTAAAAAGGGAAGTTTTCATGTTTAAGATTTTTAGTTTTAATCCGTTTCGCCATAACGAAGAATTCTTTTCCGTTTCAGATATTCAGGAATATATCGGTGAAAATCGCGGCAATCATTCACAACTTCAACCCGTTCAGTTTCCCATCGTTCTTTTCCACTACGTTGTATCTTTTTGATGACATCCACTTTGACTACAGAACCAAAACCCAGCCGGTATTTTTTGATTAATTCATTGGAAATATAAATATCCGTTTTGTAATTGCCATATTGAACGATCCAGGCGCCGCAATTGGTTCCGGGTTCATTGTCTTTGGTTTTATACGTCCATTCCTGGGTAATTACGCCATAAACATCTTTGATTGTCCTTTTGCCATCTTTTGTTAACTGCTCAAAATTTTCCACCCAACGCTCAAAATTTTGTTCCAGATCACTGTATTTGGTTGTAAATTCCTTTAGCCACCCGATTAATTCAATCAATACGGAAATAATTCGGATCACCACCTCCTGATCCAGAGAGGTTCCTTCGTGAGATTTACTATTTACTACGGACTTAATCTTTAACAGATCATTCCTTAATTCTTTGGTAATGTCCATTGAATCGCCTACTTCATTGCCGCAAATGTGATCAATGCATTTCCCAAGATCAGGAATGCCAGGCATAGCATTAATGGATTTCAGGGTTTGTATAATAATTTCAATAACTGTTCTGGCTTTATTCCCCACCTCGGTAGTCGAAACAGGGACTCCATCAATCATACATTGCATTGTCGGAAGAATGTAAAACAATAAACCTCTGACCTCTTCCCGCCGGTCCTCCATAATTGAATCACAAGCCGTTATGACATCCCTTAGGATTGGATCATTGTAGATGATATCCCGCTTGATAAGATTGATCTTCTCATCAATCTCTCCCAATTGTTTTGACAGGGATTGCTTCTCGTACTCAAAATTCAGAAGCGCCTGGTGCGATTCCAGATTCGCTTTTTGCCCAGCGAAATGCTTCTCTTTTTCTATTCTGACAATCTCCCGCTGTTCCTCAATTGACGGCAAGGTTTCGATTTTGGCTTTTAAAATATTGGCACTATTGATAGCCACCCC
>CAIMKO010000632.1 GCA_903841915.1 uncultured Chitinophagaceae bacterium
ACATGTTAACCAAATATTCTACCCAATCGCTTTGCTAATTGGCGCATTCTCCTACATTTGCAACTCGTAAAATATAAGAAATATGAAAGTGATGAAATTCGGTGGAACCAGTGTTGGAAAGCCCGAACGCATGCATCAGGTATCGCAACTGATCACACGTGATGCAGAACCTACTATTACTGTTTTAAGTGCATTGAGCGGTACTACCAATGCCTTGGTAGAGATCAGTAACCATTTATCGCAGAGCGACAGAATTTCTGCCAAAGCAAGTATTGATAAACTGGAAGCGCATTACCGAAAGTTTGTCAGTGAATTGGTGAATGGCGAAGCATTACAGGCAAAAGCAAATTCAATCGTTACAGAACATTTCGAATTCCTGAATATCATTTTGCGTATCTCTTTCAGTGATGCATTATATAAAGATATTCTGGCGCAGGGCGAATTGATGAGCACCAAATTATTTTGCGTATATCTGGAAGAGCAGGGAATCGACCATTTATTATTACCCGCATTGGAATTCATGAGTATTGATGCAAATGAAGAACCTAACCTTCCGGCCATCAAAACAAAACTGAATGCATTATTACAGCATCACAGCGATAAAAAATTATTTATCACACAAGGTTATATCTGTAAAAATGCAAGGGGTGAAGTCGACAATTTGAAACGTGGGGGCAGTGATTATACGGCATCATTGATCGCAGCTGCAGCCAATGCATCTGTTTGTGAAATATGGACAGATATTGATGGGATGCATAATAATGATCCGCGAATCGTTGATAAGACGGTTGCGATTGAACAATTGAGTTTTGAGGAAGCAGCTGAGTTAGCATATTTCGGAGCAAAAATTTTGCATCCTACTTGTATCTGGCCTGCACAACTGGAAAATGTTCCTGTTAAACTATTGAATACGATGCAGCCCGATGCCCCCGGAACGACCATTACCAAAGAGGCAGGAAGTGTTGGAGTGAAAGCTGTTGCTGCAAAAGATGGTATCATCGCCATTAAAATAAAAAGCAGCCGTATGCTCTTGGCTTATGGTTTTTTAAGAAAAGTATTTGAAGTGTTCGAGAAATACAAAACATCTATCGATATGGTGACCACTTCTGAAGTGGCAGTATCTGTTACCATTGATAACGATACCTTCTTGAATGATATTATCCGCGAATTGGAACCATTTGGTACAACTGAAGTGGACAAGAATCAAACCATCATTTCAATTGTGGGCAATGAAATTGAATCTACCAATGACGTGATGAAAAGATTATTCGATGCTATTGAAGAGATCCCGGTGCGAATGGTAAGTTATGGCGGCAGCCCTCACAATGTTTCTTTATTGGTAGACGGACAATACAAAACAAAGACACTTCAATTGCTGAATAAAGGATTGTTTGGATTATAAAAATTAAAAGATATGCTGGCAAAGATCATCATCAATCGGAAAAGTCAATGGATGAATCGCATGCGCGATTTCAAAATATTCGTTGATGATCAGGAAGCAGGGAGCGTAAAAAATGGTAATTCGGAAGAACTCGTTGTGGAAGAAGGTGTGCATGTAGTGTATCTGAAATTCGGATTCTATAGAAGTGATCCTTTAACGCTTACTTTGAATAAAAGTGAGAGTAAGTTTTTGATAGCGCAGAACGGGATGAAATATTTCTGGCCTTTGTATATATTGATGATGCTGGGCATTTTTTCACAGATGATTTTGAAGAGCCGTCATTTAGATCAGATCAGTTGGATCCCCTTTTTGCAAATAGCGATGGTTATTCCCGGTATTCTATACTTCCTTTATTATTTAATTATTGCCAGAAAAAAATACCTATTATTAGAGATCGATCATGATAATATTTTCAATTCATAAAAAACGTCCTGCTACTTCAGTGGGACATTTTTTTGTAATTCTGGTTTCAATTTTATATAAAAGCTAGCTGTAATTATATGAGTGCAAAAATTATCATCAACAAAAGAAGCGGGCTTTTTTTTAAAGCTGCATCTTTTTCCGTTTATTTCGATGGAAAAGAAGTGGCACAAATGCTCAATACAAAAACCTTTGTTTTGGAAGATGCAGGTATATATGCTGTTCAATTAAAATTGAAATGGTTAAAAACACAAACACTGATTGTAAAAGCCGAAGATGGTAAGGAAGTTTTTTTAGAGGTTAAAAATGGATTGAAGTATTATTCTGTTTTATACTGGATCTTTTTGATTTCATTAGTAGCGGTGCCCATCATTTTTAGTTTAACTAAACTGCAAAAACCGGAATGGTTGATATCTGTACAAGTCTTACTGGCTTTGTCTTTTACTCTGTATTCACTATATTATTTCATTTTTAAGAGAGGCGAAATTTGGATATTGGAAGATGCGAATACAAATAAAAAATCCCGATGATTGTCATCGGGATTTTTTATTCTTTTCCTTTCAATTAAATGATCATCAACGCATCACCATAACTGAAGAAACGGTATTTATCTTTAATGGCTTTTTTATAAGCTTCTATTGCCAGATCATATCCTGCAAATGCACAGGTCATGATCAATAAACTTGTTTTTGGTAAATGGAAATTGGTTACCAATGCATCAGCCACATTAAAATTATAAGGAGGATGAATAAAATGGTTGGTCCATCCTTCACTTGGTTTCAATAGTTTCTGTGCGGTAAAACTTGTTTCCATGGCACGCATGGTGGTAGTGCCAATACTGCAGATACGGTGTCCGGTTTGTTTTGCTTTATTCACGATATCGCAGGCTTCCTGAGGAATACGATAATATTCTGCATCCATTTTATGTTTACTCAGGTCTTCCACTTCAATAGGCCTGAATGTTCCCAAACCTGTATGCAGTGTTAATTCCGCAAAACGGATTCCTTGTATTTCGCAACGCTTGATCAATTCTTTGGAAAAATGCAAACCTGCTGTTGGAGCAGCTACTGCACCTTCATATTTCGCATATACAGTCTGATAACGTTCCTTATCTTCTTCATCAGGTTTGCGCTTGATGTATTTAGGTAATGGGGTTTCGCCTAAAAATTCAAGCATCTTTTTGAAGCTTTCATCATCATCATCCCATAAAAAACGAATGGTGCGTCCACGGCTGGTTGTGTTATCAATTACTTCGGCAACCAGTTCTTCATTCTCTCCAAAATATAATTTGTTTCCAACACGGATCTTTCTTGCGGGATCAACAATTACATCCCATAAACGGTTGGGCTTATTTAATTCACGTAATAAGAAAACCTCAATTTTTGCCCCTGTTTTTTCCTTGCGGCCATACATTCTTGCCGGAAATACTTTTGTGTTATTTACTACAAACACATCTTTATCGTCGAAATACTCGAGAATATCTTTGAAATGTTTGTTTTCCATATGCCCGGTTTTACGGTCCACCACCATCATTCGGCTGTCTTCTCTTCTTTTGGTAGGGTTTTGGGCAATAAGGTTAAGCGGGAGGTCGAAACGGAACTGTGATAATTTCATGTGTCTGATCCTTTGTTTTAAATGATAGCCACATTCAGGTTGTCGTCCCGCCATTGGCAGGAGAGCGACTCTCTTCATGTTACGGCATGAATTTGGAAGTCGGCAAAGGTAAGGTAACGAGTGCAATAAGCCAATTTGGAGGCATATTTTGTGATTAATATGGGGAAACCGGCTTTAGAACAGTTGGCATCAGATGTTGCGTCATAACAATGGAACCCCTTTTGGGCACACTTGTACAGCATCACTTTATGCGGCAAGTAGCAAATACAGCACAATTTATATTACCACATAGAAACATAGAGATGATAGAAAACATAGACATTCCTATCTGCCCTTTTCCTCAACTATGTTCCTATGTGTTTAATTCGTTTTCTTTTATTCTAGGGCCAACAAATAATTTCAAAACTTTCATTTAAAACATTGAAACTTATTTTGCATAAGGCATATGTGCTTAATAGTTGTGTAAAATTTAAACATTGTCATCTTTTGTTGCAGTGTATTCCCCTAATTTTGTCAGCACAGATTGTAAGCCACTGCTTGCTGCTTCATGGCTGTACTGTAAAATTTAATCTATGATTCGTAAACCTTGGTGGAAGATAATAGTCTTTGTTCTTTTGATGTATGTCTGTTTAATGGGTTTTTTAATTAAAGTTCCGGCACCTCCCGGTGTTCCGCTGCAACAAAGTATCCGTAATCTTTTCTTTCATGTGCCCATGTGGATATCCATGAACGTGTTATTCTTTGTTTCAGTCGTGTATGCAGTAAAATATTTAAAGAATCCCAATCAGCAATTTGATATCTATTCTTTGGAGTTTGCCAGATCAGGAACCGTTTTCGGCATACTTGGATTGATTACCGGATCTATCTGGGCAAAATATCAATGGGGTGCATGGTGGAGTGGCGATGCCAAACAAAACGGAGCTGCTATTGCATTACTCATCTACTTTGCTTATTTTGTTTTACGGGGTTCGTTAACGGACGAAGAAAAGCAATCAAGAATTGGTGCTGTGTATAATATTTTCGCTTTTTTTATGTTGTTCCCAATGATCTGGATCTTACCGCGATTAACAGAAAGCCTTCATCCGGGCGGACAAGGTAGTGAAGGTAATCCCGGACTGAACCCAAAAGATACAACAACCAGCATGCGAATCGTAATGTATCCTGCTTTTATTGGATGGACTTTATTGGGTGTTTGGATCACTACATTAAGGATCAGATTACAAATCTTAAAAGAAAAGAAATTAGCAAATGAATAAACTGAAAAAAATTGCGGCAACTATTGCAATGGCAATGATCACTGTATTTGCAAATGCACAGGATGCAGCCGCAGAAGCAACTGATGTAATGAAAACGCACGGAAAGATCTATGTGGTGATGGCCGTGGTGATCGTAATTGTACTCGGTCTTTTTATTTACCTGATCAATCTTGACAGAAAGATCGCTAAGCTGGAAAAAGAATAACGTAAAATACGAACTACGAAGTTAGAAATACGAGATACGAACTGCGGTTTTTTACTTCGTACTTCTAACATCTTACCTCTAACTTGTTTATAACGATTGGCTCCATATTAAAATACCTAAATAAGAAATCTTATGTCAGATCAACAGTACAGTTTTTTTGAGAGTGTAGAAAAAAGTTTTGATAAAGCTGCAAAATTTACCAAGTGGGATAAAGGTTTGCTGGAACAGATCAAAGCATGTAACAGCATTTACAGCATGAAGTTTCCTGTAAAAATGGATGACGGAAGAATTGAAGTGATTGAAGCATACCGTATTCAGCATTCGCAACATAAAACACCCTGTAAAGGTGGTATCCGTTTCAGCGATGCAGTGAATCAGGATGAAGTGATGGCATTGGCAAGTTTGATGACTTACAAATGTGCCATTGTAAATGTTCCCTTTGGTGGAGCAAAAGGTGGTATTAAGATCAATCCTCGCCCGCACAGTGCGTATGAATTGGAAAAGATCTCGCGACGCTACACAGCAGAGTTGGTAAAG
>CAIMKO010000633.1 GCA_903841915.1 uncultured Chitinophagaceae bacterium
GTAGTTGTTTCATTCAATGCAATGCCAATATGTTCTGCATCAAAATAACGGAAATTGATCTCGTTCTTTTCAGCAACTGCTTTTATTTTTTCAGCATCCGCCTTGATAGTAAGTGTATCGAAATAATATCTATTTACATTTTCAAATCCAATTGCATTTAATTCATTCGATAAAGTTTGTGCCAGCAATGCAACACGTTCTGCGATCTTTTTCAAACCATCAGGACCATGATAGACTGCATACATGGAAGCCATATTAGCCAATAAAGCCTGCGCAGTACAAATATTACTGGTTGCTTTTTCGCGTTTGATATGTTGTTCTCTGGTTTGCAGGGCCATACGCAATGCACGATTACCCTGTGCATCAATGCTCACACCGATCAATCTTCCCGGCATACCGCGTTTGAATTCATCTTTGGTTGCAAAGAATGCAGCATGTGGTCCGCCATAACCAAGAGGTACACCAAAACGCTGTGCAGAACCAATAGCCACATCAGCACCGAGTTCAGCAGGAGAGGTCAATAAGGTCAATGCCAGCAGATCAGTTGCCATCACCACATATCCTGCAACAGCATGAACAGCATTAATGAAACCTTTATAATCTTCAATGGAACCATTATCATTCGGATACTGAATGATGCTTCCAAAATAATTGGCATCTAATGCCGCTTTCTTATAATCACCAAAAACCAATTCAATGCCAATTGGATTAGCACGGGTGATCAGAAGGTCTTTTGTTTGTGGGAAAACCTTTTCATCTACAAAGAATTTAGGCTTTTCAATTTTATCGGTCTTATTCACATGGTGAAAGAGCATGGCCATTGCTTCGGCAGCAGCAGTTCCTTCATCCAGCAAAGAAGCGTTGGCAATTTCCATTCCGGTCAGGTCAGTCACCATCGTTTGAAAGTTCAATAAACTTTCCAAACGACCCTGAGAGATCTCTGCCTGATAGGGCGTGTATTGTGTATACCATCCCGGATTTTCAAAAACATTTCGAAGTATCACTGTAGGAGTGATGGTATCATAATAACCCTGACCGATATAGGTCTTGTATAATTTGTTTTTAGCAGCTACTTGTTTAATTTCCTGCAGGTATTCAAATTCGCTGATGGCAGGGGGTAAATTCAATTCATTTTCCAGACGAATAGAAGCAGGAATGGTCTTGCTCACTAATTCTTCGATCGTTTTTACGCCAATTGTTGCAAGCATTGCTGCAGTATCGGCTTCATTGGGTCCAATATGTCTTCTCTGAAATTCTGTGTTTTGATGTTCGAATAGATTCATAGCTATAGTTTGACCATTTTTTAAGAAAGCGCAAATTTACGATACAAGAACAGGATAAATCGAAGATTGTTCTTAATGGGGAAAGGATGTGATTTAATAAGGGATGGATTATTTTATTTTAAAGATCAGTCATTAGCTACGAGCGGCGAGCTATGAGCTTTGAGCAATGGCTCATAGCTTAAAAAGAATAAATATTTAAATCAAAGATTAACCTTGTTTTCTTTCTCCCTCATCTCATTGCTGGTCGACCTAGAACCATCATGGCTATAGCCGGGAGGACCAAACAAATAGAGCCACCTTTGTTTCAAGCTGATATTTTTTTGAAATACATCCTTTATGATCTGATTCCATTCATGAAAAACGATGTTTATGGCATTCGGGTTTTCTAGGTTCTTGGTCAGACCATATTTGATAGGCTGGTATTTTTCTGCAGGCAATTCAGGTTGAAAGGTTCCGAATAATTTGTCCCAAACGATCAGGAACATGCCCATATTCTTGTCCAGATATTTAGGATTACTGCCATGATGCACCCGATGATGGGAAGGCGTTACAAAAATATATTCTAAAAATCCCATTTTATTGATGAGTTCCGTATGTACAAATATGCCCCATATCTGCGTGGCGGAATACACCAATGCAATATCCAATGGTTTAAATCCGGCCCAGGCAATGGGAATAAAATAAACAAAACGATACAGGGGTTGAAAGACAGAGGAACGGAAACCTACCGAGAAATTAAACTTTTCTGAACTGTGATGCGTAACATGTGCCGCCCAGAAAAAACGGATCTCATGATCGAACCGATGCAGCCAGTAATACACAAAGTCCTCTGCAACTACCAGAACGATCCAGTAAACAATATTTATTTTCCAGTCAAAGAATGAATGCAGATAAAAGAATTGCAGGATATACAATTTAGCGATCACACGAAAAGCAAGGTCGATGGCACCGTTCAGCAACATCAGGTATACATTGGCGATGCTGTCTTTTAAGGAATAGGTCTTGCGATGCTGTAAATGCGTCAGCAATATTTCCAGACCGATGATGCTGATATAAAAAGGAGTGGAGATTAATAGCAGCCATTGTTCTCTGATGTCATCCATTCGTTTCGATTATCTTTGATTTGTTTGCAAAGAAAAGGCAAGTGCCGCAATTTTGAATTAATTCATTTTATTTATATGTCTGAAGTAAAACTGGATAACTGGGAGAAGCGAAGCAAAGAGCATGAAAAGCAGTACAAGCAATTGCTGCAACGTGCCGATAAGAACAAAGTGTTGAAGCAGTTGCCCGACTTTCATGAGGAAGCATTTAATAAGATCAATTGCCTGCATTGCGCCAATTGCTGTAAGGGATATTCACCGCGTTTTAAAACACCGGATATCAAACGCATCAGCAAATATGTGGGAATGAAGGAAGGGGATTTTATTGAAAAATATCTTGACCTGGATAAAGAAGGAGATTATGTGACGAAATCATCACCCTGTCCTTTTCTGGATGCTGATAATTATTGCGGTATCTATGATCATCGCCCCAGTGATTGTGCAAGGTTTCCCTATACCGATGAAGACGTTATTTTAAAGCGACCCTTGATCACTTTAAAGAATTCTACTTTTTGTCCCGCAGTTTATTATGTGCTGGAAAAATTATTAGCTGTTAAGTAGTTAATTCTAAATAAGCAGTTTCCAGATTTCCTTTGATCTGTTTAAATTCATCTTTCCATTCCCCGACATTGGGAACAGAGGTGATCTGTAATATTTCTTCCTTGGTTTTGCCTGCTTTAATATTATCATCCACCAATTTTAATAATTGAGTTATATAATTCTGCATTCCTTTTAGATCATCTTTTGAACCAACAACAGCATTATTGCTGCCATGACCAAATACAAAGATGGTTTGATCATTAAATGTGTCCTGTGCTTTGTCTAATACTTTGACCCAGTTTTGAAAAGAAGCACCTGCTTTTCTGTCGATGAATGGATATACTCTGTTAAACATCAGATCGCCGATATGAACGATATTGGCATTTTGAAAATGTATCAATGCATCGCCATTGGTATGCCCGGGCCCGAAATAATAAGCTTTGATCCTTTCTTTGCCGACCTTCTGTTTCCAGGTGTCCTTGAATATGATGTCCTGAAATAATTGTTTGTCTTCCGATTTTTGTTCGGCTGCCACTCTTTTATAATTGGCCAGACAATTTTCATGTCCCACTACATGTTCTGCCAATCCTTTAAAGGCAATATTGCCTCCGGTATGATCGCCATGATGATGGGTATTGATCAATAATTTAAATGGATTGCTGTTTTTCTTTTTAAGTTCAACGATTAAATGGTTGGCCTGATCGGGAAATTCGGAATCCACCACTACGATCCCTTCATCAGATAAATAGAATAAGATGGTTCCTCCTTTCTCCGAAAAAATGCCAATATTATCACGGAGCATGGTTATTTTATAAGGTGCCACCTGAAATAGGGCGGCTATCAAGTCTTTTGGCGCCAATGCCAGTAGTCCGGCAGACAATCCTGCATTGCGTATAAATGAACGACGTTGCATAATGTTAGATTTAGAATGGTATACGTGTAAGATATAAAAAAGTTGCTTGATTCAGGTTTTTCACACAAAGAAACAGAGAATACAAAGTATACAAAGTAATTCTTTATCTTCTTTGCGTTCTTGGCAGGCTTTGATTCTTTGTGTGAAACAAAATAATTCTGCCAATTCTGGTATTTAAACTACCACAAACAAGATTAAATCCGTTCGTGAAAATACCAACTGCGGCAAAACTTGTTGAATGGGATTATTGAATCAATGGTTTGATTTTGGTAATATAGATACTATTAGATTCTATTTTTAAATTCATTTTTAGATGGTCATTTTCAGCATCGGAATTGAGTTCGATCTTTGAATAGGTTTCTAATCTTATAGAAAAGTTATGTTTCAAATCATAAACCATATCTGATGTTCCCGACCCGAAGCCGGATATACTCGTTTTTACTTTTCCTTTTAAATCCATATTCATGGAATAAGTTGTAGATACAGTGATCTTCGCAGTACTGTCAGCAACAGAAACCAATTTGTAGGTTGATTCTGCGATCATGTCTAAGTCCTTTCCGCTTGACTGCAAATGGATGGGATATGTCTTTTTATATTCCTCACCAATAGCCATTTTTTTATCGGGCATTTCCAGCTGAGAATTCATTGTATTATATGCCAGTAAATAAGTTTTTGATCTTGGATTTGAATTTCTGGGATCAGCAGAATCCAGAATAGGCATTGTTTCATTGCTCGCAAAACCATACACATCAATATTTGGAATTTCCGCACCAGCCCTGTCTTTTTTATTGTTATGAATACTAATATGCACAGGGAATTTTTTTTCAGCATTCAGTTTGCCGGTTGTTGTGGTTGATTCTGTGGATACATCCATATTTGTGATCATAGGGTTCTTTATCCCTTTCTTCAGCATTTTTTGTATTAAACTATCTTCTCCTGAGAACAACATCTCATTTCTTGATTTCAGGGTTATTGACCTGCTGTATTCAAGACCGGGTTTGAAATACATGGAAAACTGGATACTGTCCTGTGCAAAAGAAGAAAGAACTGCAAAAAGAGAACAGGTAACTAATAGATATTTCATCTGACTATTTTAGAAATTGTAAATGGTATAGAAAAAGGGTTTTGAAATATTATAAAATCAATTGTTGAAAGCAAGAACTCCTGAAAGAAGAGGGTTTTATGACTTTTTTTAGATACATAGCTATGCAGTTTTATTTTATACTTATTAATTGCCTAAATGCCTGCGACAAATCATCATTGGATTTGATTTTATCTCCATCCTCGAATTTCATTTTTGAATGCGACCCCAGCTTTATAGCCCCGATAAATCCGGCGCCAAGGTTAAGATGATGATTGGCAGCAGGTATCTGCAATTCCAGCATCACAGGAACTGTAAGATAAACTGTTGTAAGTTTGGATTTGTCCAGCTGAGCTCCGGGATCAAGTTCCTCAATTACCCCATCGGGTCCTTTCATTATA
>CAIMKO010000634.1 GCA_903841915.1 uncultured Chitinophagaceae bacterium
GGTGCGTTGCATAAAACCTTCCTGAATTAAAAAAGGTTCATACACTTCTTCAATGGTACCTGCTTCTTCACCAACCGCTGTTGCAATGGTAGTAAGGCCAACAGGACCTCCTTTGAACTTTTCAATGATGGTAGTGAGGATGCGGTTATCCATTTCATCCAGCCCGTGTTCATCTACATTCAATGCCTTGAGTGCATGTTGTGTGATGCCGATATCAATTGTACCGTCATTCAACACCTGTGCAAAATCCCTTACCCTTCGCAAAAGACTATTTGCGATACGCGGGGTGCCGCGGCTTCTTCTGGAAATTTCTCCGGCGGCTTCCGTAGTGATAGATGTATTTAAAATAGCGGCGCTTCGTTCAATTATCTTTTTTAGTGTTTCGGCATTATAATATTCCAATCTTGATTTGATACCGAAACGCGACAATAAAGGCGCCGTTAATAAACCGCTTCTTGTTGTAGCCCCCACTAATGTGAATGGATTCAAATTAATTTGTACACTTCTTGCATTCGGGCCACTGTCGATCATGATATCAATTCTGAAATCTTCCATGGCTGCATACAAATATTCTTCCACTACTGTGCTTAACCGATGTATCTCATCAATGAATAAAACATCATTGGGTTCCAGATTGGTGAGTAGGCCAGCAAGATCACCCGGCTTTTCAATTACAGGGCCGGAGGTTTCTTTAATGTTTACACCGAGTTCATTAGCTACTATTCTGCTGAGTGTTGTTTTACCCAAACCGGGAGGGCCATGAAACAAAATATGATCCAATGCTTCACCGCGGATCTTTGCAGCTTTAATAAAGATGATCAGGTTTTCAATCAATTGAGGCTGACCTGAAAAATCATCCAACTCTTTGGGACGAATCGTATTCTCAAATTCTTTATCTGCTGCCGTTAATATTTCTTTATTACTATCTAAGTTTGGATTTGCCATCAGAACAAATTTACAGAATACCCTGCATCTCTGCAGCGTTGATTTTCGAGTAAAGAAATTTTAAAATCAAATTATCGGAATTGGTATTTATCAGTCTAATTTTATTAGATAAAATTCATAAAATGAAAATAGGGATCATCGGATCAGGCATTGTTGGTCAGGTTTTGGCCAAAGCCTTTAATAGCGAAGGACACACTGTACAATTAGGAACACGTAACACTTCAAAAGAAGAAGTTGTAAAATTTAAAAATGACAATCCCCAAATTGCCATCGGAACATTTGCAGAAACAGCCTCTACAGCAGAATTGATCGTGCTGGCAGTTGGCGGCACTGCAGCCCTTGAAGCCATTGCATTGGCTGGGAAAGCAAATTTTACAGGGAAAATATTGATCGATGCTACAAATCCTATTGCAGCCGAGCCTCCCGTAAATGGTGTATTGAAATTTTTTACAGATTATAATAGTAGTCTGGCAGAAAAAATACAGTCATCTATTCCGGATGC
This sequence comes from uncultured Chitinophagaceae bacterium, assembly GCA_903841915.1. GTDB lineage: Bacteria > Bacteroidota > Bacteroidia > Chitinophagales > Chitinophagaceae > CAIQDX01. The sequence continues at coordinate 1,448 of CAIMKO010000634.1, forward strand.
AAAAATTGTAAAAGCGTTCAGTTGCGTTGGCAATGCATTTATGTACAAACCTAAATTTCCGGGTGGTAAACCAAGCATGTTCATTGCAGGCAATGATGCTGAAGCTAAAAAAACAGTTACGGATGTTCTTACATCATTTGACTGGGAAACAGAAGACATGGGTGCCATTGAAGCAGCACGTGCCATTGAGCCATTGTGCATTTTGTGGTGTTTACCCGGCTTTACAAAAAATCAATGGGGCCATGCATTTAAATTGCTGAAATTACAATGATGCTACAATTGCTCAAGCATAAGTCCCGAAAAAATATTCGGGACTTTTAACTATTTCTCTGCTGCTTTTTCAGTTGTTGCTTTTTCAGCCGCATTAAATGGTCCGTGGCAAGTGGAGAAAAAAAGCACCAAAACCAATACAATTACAAAAGACAAAATAGCAGTGGCTCCGAAATTAACTTTCACTTCTTCGTTATGTTGTGACATGATTCTTAGGGTTTTATAAAAGCAAATTACTGAAAAACTATTTGGCAAATTGCATCATTTGCAAAATAATATCAGGGTCAGGGCTATTTTGTAAGTATGAATCTCTTTCACTCCATTTACAAACACCGGGATAATCACCTTTATAATTGCCCATGTTGAGTATGATTTGGAAATGGAGATGTGGTGGCCAATGACCATTCTCATTTGCTTCTCCAAAATGTCCAATCAGTTCGCCCATGCTGATAAACTTTCCTTCCTTCAATTGCTGAATATCTTTTAAAGAAAGATGACCGTATAAAGTAAAAAATGTTTGGGCTTTGATTTGATGCTGCAAAATAATAGTGGCGCCATAGTCGCCATAATGATCATTGAAAGCAAAGCTGTGGATGACACCACCCAAAGGCGCAAATACAGGCGTGTTAACCTTTCCCCAAATATCAATACCCAAATGCAATCGTCTTGGCTCTTCCGCATCAAACACTTTGCTTCTTGCGTATAGCGTTCTCAATTCATCATAACCCCCAATGCCGTAAGCTGCATTTGCCATTGATAATTCTAGGTCTATGTATTCGGAAAATTTTCCGGTATCACTGAATACGGCTTCGGTAAGCCTTGTATTTTTTTCAGTGAAATCCAGCAACACTAATTTCTCTTTGGTATTCTTGAACGGAACAAGAGGATGGAATATGTGTTTGTATTGCTGGAGCAACTGAATCATATTGTAAAATTAAAGCCCCGACTTGAAAGTCGGGGCAATTCATTTTAAATAGTGCTGTCAGAAAATTATATCACAATATTGATCATCTTTCCTTTTACAAAGATTATTTTCTTCTGAGCTTTCCCCTCCAGCCATTTTTGAACCGTTTCATTTGCCAGAACGATCGGCTCTACTTCCTGTTGCGAAATATTGATGTCCAATGAAAGGGTTGTGCGCAATTTGCCGTTAATACTTACCGGATATTCCTTGGTTGATTCAGCAACATATTTTGCTTCGAATATTGGAAAAGAAGCATCCAGTATTGAATTACTATTACCCAAAGCTTTCCATAATTCTTCCGCAATATGCGGTGCATATGGAACGAGCATAATCAATACAGGTTCCAACACTTCACGTTTATTGCATTTCAGATCAGCCAGTTCATTTACACAAACCATGAATGCAGATACTGCTGTATTGAAAGAGAAACGTTCCGTATCATCCTCAATTTTCTTAATGGTCTTATGCAATGTTTTTAATTCTTCGGCTGTGGCCTCACCCCCCGCCCTCTCCGAAAGAGAGGGAGCTGATTCCGTCCAAATTGGACCTTTCGTTTCATCAAAAAACAATCGCCATAATTTTTTTAAGAAGCGATGCACGCCTTCAATGCCTTTTGTGTCCCATGGTTTGCTTTGCTCAACCGGACCTAAGAACATTTCGTACATACGGAAAGTATCTGCACCATATCTGGCAACAAGATCATCGGGATTAACTGTGTTGAATTTTGATTTGGACATTTTTTCTACTTCAGCACCGCAGATATATTTTCCGTCTTCTAAAATAAATTCTGCATTTGCATATTCGCCATTTCTCCATTTCTTAAACGCTTCAATATCTAATTCAACACCATCAACAAAATTCACATCTGCATGTAGTTCATTTGTTTCATATTGACTTTTTAGCCCTGCAGAAACAAATTTGTTAGTGCCTTGAATTCTATACACAAACCTCGAACTTCCCTGAATCATTCCCTGATTCAATAACTTTTTAAATGGCTCATCATATCCAATGAAACCTAAGTCATACAGGGCCTTCGTCCACATACGGCTGTACAATAAATGGCCCACAGCATGTTCTGTTCCGCCAATATATAGATCAACCTGATTCCAGTAATCACTTACTTTTCTATCACAAAAAGTTACATCATTATGCGGATCCATATATCGCAAGAAATACCAGCTGCTACCTGCATAACCCGGCATCGTATTCGTCTCCAATTCCTTCGCTACCCATTCAGGAATATTGGCCAACGGGCCTTCGCCTTCCGGACCCGGAGAATAAGAATCGACCTTTGGCAATAATAAGGGCAATTCATTTTCACTTAAAGGATAGGCTGTTCCATCTTTCCATTTTATTGGAAATGGTTCGCCCCAATATCGTTGTCTGCTGAATGCTGCATCACGCATTCTGTAATTTATTTTTTTCTTGCCGATACCCAATGTTTCGATCTGCTTCACCACCAGATCAATGGCATCTTTCATTACAATGCCATTCAGAAAATCGCTGTTGGTCAATTTTGCTTCCTTGGTATCATTGGCTTCTTCGCCGTTAAAATGATCGCCGATAATATTGGTGATGGGAATATTAAAATGTTTCGCAAATTTAAAATCACGTTCATCACCGCAAGGCACGGCCATGATAGCACCTGTTCCATAACCTGCCAGCACATATTCCGAGATCCAGACAGGTATTGGTTTTGCATTGAAAGGATTAATGGCATACGCACCGGTAAAACATCCGGTGATCTTTTTCTCCGCCATGCGTTCTCTTTCACTGCGACTGTTTACATAGTCGATATATTTTTCAACTTCCGCTTTTTGCTCTGCTGTTGTGATCAGTTTCACCAATTCATGCTCCGGTGATACGACCATAAAATCAACTCCGAAGATCGTATCAGGACGAGTGGTATAAACTATAAGTTTCGAGCTGAGAGCTTTGGGCTTTGTGCCCTCCTGCTCATGGCTCGCAGCTTTTATCTCAAAGCTTATCTCTGCTCCGATAGATTTACCGATCCAGTTCGTTTGCATTTCTTTCATCGCATCGCTGAAATCTACTGTCTGTAAGCCTTGCAGCAATCTGTCTGCATATTCCGTTATTCTCAAATACCATTGACGCAATTTCTTTTTCACCACCGGATGACCACCAC